>JBOFUS010000647.1:0-7255 GCA_051652685.1 Beijerinckiaceae bacterium | reverse complement strand
TTCATCAAGGAACGGTCCATGCGCAACGACATTGTGCTGGCGACCAAGTCCGGCTTTGCCACCGGCAAGGCCCGTCTGGCTGGCGGCAATGGTTCAAAACACATCCACGCTGCGCTGGAAGGCTCGCTCAGGCGGCTCGGGACAGACCATGTCGATCTCTACTGGCTGCATGTCTGGGATTCGGTCACGCCTGCCGAAGAACTGCTGGAGACGATGGCCTGCCTCGTGCGCAGCGGTAAGATACGCTACTGGGGCCTGTCGAACTTTCCCGCATGGCTCGCTGCCAGGATCGCGACTCTGGCTGCCGCGCGCGGTCTGCCAGGGCCGATTGCGCTGCAATCGTTCTATTCGCTCGCCAACCGGGATATCGAGGATGAGCATGTGCCGATGGCAACCGCAGCCGACATGGGGATCGTGCCGTGGAGCCCGCTCGCCTTCGGGCTGCTGACCGGCAGATACGACCGCGCCACGGTCGAAGCCGCATCCCCCCGCGCCGCTGATCTGCCGCGTGATGCGGCCATTGTTGGTTCAGAACGGCCAGAAGGCGACAAGCGGCTCGATGGTGCAAACCCGTTCGGTGACGCGCTGTTCACTGAGCGCAACTGGTCGATCCTCGACGTGCTCGGAAAGGTGGCGCGCGAGACCGGCGAGAGTCACGCGCGCATCGCGCTGGCCTGGGTCGTGGGCAGACCCGGCATCACCGCGACGCTGATGGGCGTCAGCCGCGCATCGCAGGTGCTGGACAATGCCGCTGCGCTCGGCATCGTCTTGTCCGAAAAGCACCTCGCGGCGCTGGACGCCGTCAGCAAGCCAGACCCGCGCATGCTCTACACGCTGTTCACACCCTCGATGCGTCAGCATGCTGTGTTCGGTGGCGCAACTGTGCGCGGTTGGCGGGCTTGAGCGCCAACAATAGGTGTGCGCTTTGCGCTCGAAATAGCGCGGATGGTCTAGATGGGCCATGGGGCCTGACGGGCAGCCCAGCCTCAGCATGATGGTGTTCACCCCTGCCACCCCGGCTGACGCAGAGCGCGTGCGCAGGCTCGTTGCCTAGACTCACTTCACGTCGACGTGCCCAAGCGAGCTTGCGTGCTCCGCCAACGCCTCGCAGGCATCCGGCCAGGCAGGATCACCGGCATAGAGCGCGGAACGCAGATAGGCCCAGGTCATGCGCTGGGTGACAGCCAGCCGGTCCGGATCCTCGTCGTCGGTCTCTTTGGCATCGAAACCTGCGACCCCGCCAAGCCCGTGCTTTCCGCCGAACAGGGTCAGCAGCGCATCGCTGCCAGGGCCGTGGACATAAGGGTCGGTGTGCCAATCTGCGCCGCGCACGGTCAGACGCGGATTGATGTCGCTGTCACCGACAACGACAAGCGTTTGCGTTGTCATGGAGGCGAAACCCGGGTTCATCGACGTGAAGGTTTCCCGCGCGAAGGCGCTGAGGCTGTCGCCGCCGTTGCCGGGAGCAGCCAGCAAGACGCCAGCCTTGATGCGCGGTTCGATCATGCTGACATTCGTGGCGCTCTCGTCGTTCGTGTCGGTGAGTGTGGCACCAAGCAGGATACCGGCCGTCTGCCCGCCGAGCGAATGGCCGACAACGGCAACCCTGCTGCGGTCAAGGCGACCGGCGATCGCCGGAATGGCTGCCTCGATCGCATCAAGCTGATCAAGGATGAGCTTCATGTCCTCGACACGCGAGCGCCAGAAGAACGGTCCACCTGGCGCATCCGGACCAAGCCCGGCGACTTTCGAATTGGCATGGGTCGGCTGGATCACGACAAAGCCATGCTCGGCATAGAAGTTGACCAGCGGGCCATAGCCATCTTTCGAGGGTAAGTAGAGCGACGGCCCGTGCCCGTGCGACAGCAGGATGATCGGCAGGCTGTTGCCGTTCATTGGCGCGGTGACGCGCAACTCGAGCGGCGATCCCCTGCCGGGCGCTGGCAATGCCACCGGGCTGATCGAGATGGTCGCGACAGCGTCGTTGACGGGAATGTTCTGGGCCTTGGCAAGCAGGTTGTTCATGGCAAAAATCCTGTTTTGTGGGTGGCGAAACCGCGCTTGGTCGAATACGGTGTACGAAACGGAACAATGATCCGCTTGATACCTAGATACGGAACAATGTTCCGTTTATCAAGATGTTCGCGTCTGAAAAATGTTGGAACAGCAAAGGAGGCTCGTGTGCAGGATAAGACGCAGCGCGAAGACCAAGCACCGCCTCGGACCGTGCGGGCGGATGCGCAGCGTAACGAAGACGCTGTGCTGGAAGCGGCGAAGGCGGTGTTTGCGACCATGGGCGTCGATGCGCCGGCCAGGGAGATCGCGGCCCGCGCCAATGTCGGCGTCGGCACGCTCTACCGTCGTTTCCCGAAGCGGTCCGACCTCGTGGCAGCCGTCTTCCGCCGCGAGGTGGATGCCTGCGCCGCCGAGGCCGAGCTGCTTGCTGAGGGTCATGCGCCAGACGAAGCCTTGCGGCTTTGGCTGATGCGCTACACGCAGTTCCTGGCGACCAAGAAAGGTCTGGCCGCCGCGCTGCATTCGGGCGATCCGGCATTCAGCACCCTGCCGGATTATTTCCGGTCGCGGTTCGAGCCATGCCTTGCTGCGCTGCTACAGTCTGCGGCAGCGGCTGGATACGTCCGCGCAGACATCGCCGCCTATGACCTTCTGCGCGCCATCGGAAACCTGTCGGTTGCATCCGGTGAGGACGCTCGCGCGCACACACAAATGATGGTCAGCCTGATACTCGACGGGATGAGATATGGCGCGAGGCCAGTTGCGTGAGCGAGGGCCGCTACCCTCACAACAGGCGGTAATGCTGAGCGCAATGGACACCAAGTTATGGATCACATTGTCCCCCGTTGACTCACTGCGCAGGGGTAAATGACCAACCTTGGGAGTTTCCTGTCGCTCCCTTTGGTCATTCTTCCGCTGAAAATCGCCGCGCCAGATTCTGCTCGCGAAACGCAGTGGTCACATGATCGACGAAGGCGCGGGTTTTGGCGGGCAGCAATGTTTGGCTGGCGAAGTAAAGGGATATGGCGCCGAGGTCAGCGTGCCAGTCCGGTAGCAGGCGCTGGAGCGCGCCGCTTTCCAAATGCCGCTCCACATATGGCACGGCGATCATGGCCACGCCCAATCCCATCACGGCCGCACGGCAGATCGCCTCGGGATCGTCGGCCACCACGCGTGCCCTGTGTTCCAGTGTGGCTTCGTCGCCTTCGCGATTCCGCATTTTCCAAACACGTACGCGCCCGGTCACAGCCGAGCGCATGGAGACTCCGTCCAGTCTCTCCAGTTCATTTGGCTTCTGCGGCAACTGGCGGCCTTGCAGATACGATGGCGATGCCACCGCGATGACGTGCAGCGGCGCCAGTCGCTGCGCCACAACTCCTGGCGCCAGTTCCATGCCGCCGCCGATGGCAGCGTCGAAGCCCTCTCCGATCAGATCGACCTGACGGTTCTCGAAGCTCCAGTCCACCTGAACATCGGGGTAGCGCTCCATGAAGGCCGGCAGCAGCGGCCAGACATGGTCGAGGCCAAAGGTCAGCGGCATGCTCACCTTCAGCACGCCGGCGGGTTTGCCCGCGTGCGTCGTCACGCCGGCGATAGCCGACTGGATGGACTGAACGCCCTCAGAGACTGACGCCCGGAAGCGCACGCCATCCTCGGTGAGTGTCAGGCTGCGGCTGCTGCGCTGAAACAGGCGAACGCCGAGGTTGCGCTCCAACATGGCCACATTCCGGCTCACTGCGGCGGGTGTCACGCCCAGCCGCCGCGCCGCGGCGGAGAAGCTGCCGCATTCCGCACTCTGGATAAAGGCTTGAAGGTTCGCGAGGGTCTCCATGAACTGATCTTATACATCTCGTTGAAGCTGGTTCCAGCCATCGATGACTAATCTGCGCGGTTCCGGTGGCCTATGTTTCGACACGTCGGACCCACACGAGGCCTAAGCAATGCCCAACCAACCCGAAGCGTCCATCGACTACGACCGCCTGATGCGAGCCAATCTCGCCAGCGTGTTCAACGAGCGCGACGCCGGGACACGCATCAGGGCGATCCGCGAACTCTATGCCGAAAGTGCGGTGCTTTATGAACCGCCGGACACGGCAGCGGAAGGTCACGCTGCAATCTCCGAAGCGGTGACCCATCTGCTCGCCAGCCTGCCGCCGAACTTCGCCTTCACGGCGACCGGACCGGCCCTTGGTCATCACGGCATCGGCCGACTGCGCTGGCAGGCCGGGCCGCCAGATGGCCCTGTCGCGGTCAATGGCATGGACATCGCCCGCTTTCAGGATGGGCGGATCCTGTCTCTCCACGTGTTCATCGAACCCACCGCCTAAGCATCGCTCAGCTATCACTCAAGGAGTTTCTCATGCCCAGCAATGGTCTTTCTGCTCTGCTCCGTCCTGAAGACAGCGTGCTCTTGCTGATCGATCATCAGCCCTATCAGCTGGCGAACCTCAACAGCCACGATCCGCAGATGGCGGTCAACAATGCGACTGGCCTGGCGAAGGTCGCGAAGGCGTTCGGCGTTCCCACCATCCTGACGAGCGTTCTCGCCGCGCGTGGCGGCCTTGTCTTCTCACAGATTACGGACGTGTTCCCGGATCAGGAGGTGATCGACCGGACGCTCATCAATACCTGGCAGGACCCGAAGGTGGTCGACGTCGTCAAGGCGACGGGTCGCAAGCAGTTGATCATGGCCGGCCTGTGGACCGAGGTCTGCGTTGCCATGCCGGCGATCCAGGCGCTCGGCGAAGGTTGGGACGTGACGGTCATCACCGACGCGTCAGGCGGAACGTCGGTCGAGGCGCATGAGGTCGCGATCCAGCGCATGATCGCGGCGGGCGCGAACATGATGACCTGGCTGGCACTCGCAGCCGAGTGGCAGCGCGACTGGGCCCGGATGGAGACGGCAGGTCCGCTCACCGAAGTGATGAAGCACCATGCCGCCGGCAGCGGCATTGCATTCCTGTGGGAGCAGCAACTGCTCAATACGCCTATCGTGATCGCGGCAGCTTGATCTGGGCGGGGAAAACGAGCGTTTCGGACGAACTCCGGCACACAAGCCGGTCCCTCGCCGCGCTCCGACATCCCCAGCCTTGCCAATCATTCATCGCCTCAAGAGAAGGACAATGAAGATGTCAGTGGAGGGTTTATTCTCTTGTCCCACCTCGCGAGCCGCACGTTTGCCGCGCTCCGGGTGGCGAGAAGTCGAAGAGATCTCGGTCCCAAAACGGCTCTCTTCCGAATGTCTCGACGAGAAGGTCGATGAAAGCGCGGGCACGCGCGGTCTGGTTACGCATCGATGGATGCAGCGCATACATCGCGATCGGCGGGCGCATGTGCTTTGCAAGCACGATCGAGAGCGCGCCGCGCCGGACCGCTTCGTGGGCAATGAATGTTGGGAGCATCGCCACACCGATTCCGGCGATGGCCGCTTCCCGGACTGCAACGCCATCCGCAAAGTCGAGCCGGCTGGTCACGGTCGGCACAATGTCGTCGGCGAACCTCCAATAAGAGGCTTCGTCACGGTTAGAATAGACCACACCGGGAAAGCGCGAGAGATCTTCAGGCTTCTGCGGCGTTCCGAAGCGTTCAAGCAGCGCGGGACTGACAACGCACACGTGCCGAATGGTGACGAGTCGCCGCGCCACGAGCGACGAATCGGGCAGCTGTCCGATGCGGATCGCAAGATCGAAACCGTCGCGTACCAGATCGACCATTCGCTCGTCGGTGTCGATCGAAAGCGAGACGGCAGGATGGCGTTCGAGAAACCGGCCCACCACCGGGGCCAAGCAGTGCGCCGTGAACGAGACGCCCGCCGCGACACGAATGCGGCCCTTCAGTTCGCCGCTTGCGCTCGACGCCGCTTCCTCCGCTTCGTCGAGCCTCGCCAGAAGCTCGACCGCTCGATCATGGAACTCGCGGCCGGCTTCGGTGAGCTGGATGCGGCGCGTCGTCCGGTCGAACAGCCTCGCGCCGAGCCGATCCTCAAGCTCACGGATGCGACGGCTCACCGCCGATTTGGCCACGCCGAGGCGCTCCGCACCCGCGGCAAAGCCGCCCGCCGAAACGACAGCAACCACTGCTCGCAGATCTTCGAACCGGTCAGCCATGCGCTCAATGTGATTGCACGACGATCGACAAGCAACCTCTGAGTACACCTCAGCAGAACAGTCTGTGCTCGATCTGATGGCTTTTCGAGAACGGTGAATGGCGTAGTTAGAGCCCGGCGCAGGGCGCGATGTGTCGCCGAGCCGCACGAACGTCGCCTGAAGTTGCCCGACCTGAGCTGACTTCCATCTCAACCATGCAGGAGACTACCCATGACAAGCGAGACAATCCGTAATCCGCAAACCGACCATCTTATCACGCCCGAGAACTCGGCCCTCCTCATCATCGATTACCAACCGGTCCAGGTTTCATCGATCCGGTCGATGTCGCCTGAAGAACTCGTCTTCAACATCACGGGCGTCGCCAAGGCGGCGATCAACTATGGCGTCCCGGTCATTCATACGACCGTGAATGTCTCGACCGGCCGCAACAAGCCGCCAATCCAGCAGCTGCAGGACCTCCTAGGCCATCTGCCGACCTATGACCGGACGGCGATCAACGCTTGGGAGGACATCGGATTCAACCAGGCGGTCAAGGCGCTCGGGCGTCGCAAGCTGATCATGACCGGTTTGTGGACCGAAGTGTGCCTCGTTTTCCCTGCACTCGATGCCCTCCGGGAGGGCTTTGAGGTCTACGTCCCCGTGGACGCCGTGGGAGGCACGTCGGTGACCGCGCACGAGGCGGGGCTGCGTCGTGTCGAGCAGGCGGGGGGCAAGATGACAAGCCGCGTCCAGCTCTACTGCGAACTCCAGCGGGACTGGGCGCGCGAGGCGACTGTTCCCGGCTTCATGAGTGTGTTCGAGAGCTACGACGGGTTCAATCCGGAGAAGGCTATGGAGGCGCGTGCAGCCTGAACAACGGCTGGCTGCACCGCGCGGCGCAGAGACAGCAAGATTGGCACCATTCCGGCAGCTTCTGCGCCGCAATCCACGAGAGCGTTCGCTAAGGTTCACTCACTGAATGCGGGCGGTCTCTCCAACCAAAGGGATGCAATCATGACCACTCGCGAAGGGCTATGCCCGCCCGTGCCATGAAGCGTCGAAAATGGAAAACCCCATGCCTTGAGGGCCATTCCTTCAACCCCAAGCGACCAAGGACAAGCAGCCATGCCACACGTCACCACACCGGACGGCAC
>JBOFUS010000646.1:0-1136 GCA_051652685.1 Beijerinckiaceae bacterium | reverse complement strand
TGCATCCCTGCAGCGCCTGCGCGCAGAGGTCATCTCCGGCGGGACCACCGTCATCGACGAGACGCTGACCGATACCGGCACTTCGATCCCGACCTGGCTTTTCGAGGACCGCGCTTTCACGGCACTGGGGGCCACGACGACGGTGCGTTTCTCTGACGTTTCAACGATTACCAGCAGCGTCGACCTGCGCCTCGACCATGTCCGCGTCACAGCCGAGTGGAACGGCAACGACACGCTGGCGGTGGAGACAGGCACAGGCGACATGGCTTACGGCGGCGGCGGCAATGATGTCCTGAGCGGGAGCAGTGGAACCAACGGCCTCTACGGCGGGGCCGGAGACGACACCATCGAGGGTGGATTGGGTGACGACCGGCTGGTGGGCGGCGCGGGCAGCGATACGCTGAGCTACGCAAGCCACACAGGCAACCTCACGCTTGATCTGGCTGCCGGAACCATGACGATCAGCGGCGATCAGGCGGATAGCTTTGACGGGTTTGAGCATGTCACCGGCGGAGGGGGCAACGACTCGATCACGGGTAACAGCACGGCGAACGTGCTGACAGGCGGTGGCGGTGACGACACGCTCTCCGGAGGGCTCGGTGCAGACACCATGATTGGTGGTTCGGGCAATGATGTCATCTATGGCGATGATGCCGACGTGATCACGACGGGTCTGGGAAATGACATCATCTATCTGGATGGCTCCGCTTTGACCTCGGCCGCAACTGACATCCAGGCAGGCGGCGGCGCAGCCGAAGGCCTCGATAAACTCTTTCTGACAGGTTCCGGCACCATCAATCTCGCGCAACTGGTCGCCGGTGTTTCGGGTATCGAGTCGATCGATGTGGATGTGTCAGCCATGGCGCTTCAGCTGTCGAACTTCGGCTCAGCAGATGCGATCGCGCTGTTGGGTGTGAGCGGTCCCGGCCAGACGCTTGAACTTGATCTCGATGCCAATGACGTATTCTCGGCGCAGGTGACCGCCGGTCAATCTCTCGCGGTGACCGGCGGCAACCTGTATACCTTCTACAACAGCACGACCGTCCAGGATGCGACGACGGAGATTGCCCGCGTCCAGATCATGTAAGCGATATTGAAACGACTTCTTAATATATTGAATTTGCTGAGATTTACGG
>JBOFUS010000645.1:0-1511 GCA_051652685.1 Beijerinckiaceae bacterium | reverse complement strand
AGGCCGCCCTTCAGGCTCTGGCAATGACTTACGCCGCCGAGGCGCAGAGCACGAATGTCCGCGTCAATATCATCAACCCCGGCCCGCTGCGCACGAAGATGCGTGCCGAGGCGATGCCGGGCGAAGATCCGCTCTCGCTGCGCACGCCCGAAGATCTCGCCCCGCATATCCTGCGGCTCGCCAGCCCTTTAGCAACCGAGCATGGCATGATCTTCGATTTCCCGACGGAGAAGATGCTGAGGCCGCAGGCCCCGGCCTGACACAGGCTCACTCCGGCGCGCGCCACTCGCCAAAGGTCGCGATATCAAGCGGCTGGCCTTCCGTTTCGGCGAAAGCGACGAAGTCGCGCGTCAACACGGCGTCAAGCAACGCAACGGTCTTGATTGTCATCTGCCGCCCCCGGTCAAAAATCACCAGCGTATCACCACGCGCCAGTGCCGGGCGGATCAGGTCCGGGATGGCCGAACGCTTCCAGACTTCGGGCTTCGCCGGATCAACGAAGACCACAACGGCCTTCTCAACTGGATCACGGTGAAAATAGGCTCCCGCCTCCAGCGGATGGGGAATGCGGTTGCGTTCCGGCGAGTCGGCCAGCCGGGCGGCAAGATAGGCGCATTCATAGGCCGCGCATGCGCCCGGGCGGGCGGGCTGGCCGAAGATGCTACAGCCCTTGTCCTTGAGGTGACTGCAAGACCGGTACATCGGCTTGGTGAGCGCCGCGATCTTGGGGAGCACGCAGCAGAGCGTGCATGTTCGGCACCACGAGATGCGTTCGCCGGCTTCGCGGCGGAGTTTGGCCTGGCCCAAGACTGAGCGCCTACCGCGTAAACTTCCGGTACTTCACCCGCTTGGGCTCCACGCTATCCGCGCCAAGCCGGCGCTTCTTGTCTTCCAGATAGTCCGAGAACGAGCCCTCGAACCACTCGACATGGCTGTCGCCCTCGAACGCCAGGATATGCGTGGCGATGCGGTCGAGGAACCAGCGATCGTGGCTGATGATGACGGCGCAGCCTGCGTAGTCTTCCAGCGCTTCTTCCAGCCCGCGCAGCGTGTCCACGTCGAGATCGTTGGTGGGCTCGTCGAGCAGCAGCACGTTTGCACCCTTCTGCAGCATCTTGGCCATGTGCACCCGGTTGCGCTCACCGCCCGACAGCATGCCGACCTTCTTCTGCTGATCGCCACCCTTGAAGTTGAAGCTGGAGGTGTAGGCGCGCGAGTTCACCTCGCGCTTGCCCAGATAGATGATGTCGTTCCCGCCGGAAATCTCGCTCCAGACGGTCTGCTTGTCGTCAAGGCTGTCGCGGCTCTGGTCGACGTAGCCGAGAGACACGCTCTCACCGATCTTGATGTCGCCCTTGTCGGGCTGCTCCGAGCCGGTGATCATGCGGAACAGCGTGGTCTTGCCCGCGCCGTTCGGCCCGATGATGCCCACGATGCCGCCGGGCGGCAGCTTGAACGTCAGGTCGTCGATCAGCAGCTTGTCGCCATAGGCCTTTGAAAGACCTGTGAAA
>JBOFUS010000644.1:0-2127 GCA_051652685.1 Beijerinckiaceae bacterium | reverse complement strand
TTGAGCAGAAGTGCCACCCAGCCGTCGATATCAACGCGGTGGGCGAGATGGAAACCCTGGCCGCGGTAAGCCGCCAGTACGCCGGCGACATCGCCCTTCAGCAGACCCGAAAGCACCAGTTCGGCATCCGTTGTTGCAGCGCCCGTGATTGACCGCGCAAGCAGCCGCAACGGCTTGGCGAGGATATTGGCAAAGATCAGGTCGTAGCCCCCGGCGCGGGCAAGCGACGGGTGTCGTAGCCCGGGGCTCGTGACAGGCCGCACAAACGCTCCTGCGCCGTTGGCGGTGGCATTGTTGCGCGCGGTCCATGTTGAGACGGGGTCAATGTCGCCAGCGACAGCCGTGTGCTTCAGCGCCAGAGCGGCGGCGATGGCAAGCACGCCAGTGCCTGTCCCGACGTCAAGGATGGCCCTTGGCCTTCGCCGCTTGAGAATTGACACAAGCAACTGGAGGCAGCCCAGCGTCGTCCCGTGATGGCCCGTTCCAAAGGCGAGCGCCGCCTCGATCTCGATGGCAATATCGTTCGAGCGGACCTGGGTCCTGTCGTGCGAACCATGGATCAGGAAGCGCCCGGCACGCACGGGTTTCAGGCCGTCAAGCGAGGCAGCGATCCAGTCTTTCGGGGCAAGATGATCGAAGGTTGCGTCCGCTGCCGCGCGGGTACCACGGTCTGGTCCCAGCGCAATGATAACAAGCTCACGCAGCAGCGTTTCGTCGGGCGGTCGCGAAAAGAAGACCTCGACGAGCCAATGGGTCTCGTCCGATGATTCGAAGGCAGCGACGGCGTTTTCTTCCGCGTCGAGCATTTCGCCGAGCTGGCTGCCAAGCCGCATCGCCGTTGCCATATCGGTGGCAAGGCGCATCACATGGGTAGGTTGGGAGGGGAGGAGACCTTCACGCATCGCCGGCCTCTAGCACCCGGGAACGCGCCGCGCCACAGCCGGTGGACCTTTCAGGGCGCAGCCGCCGCGACGTGACGGTTTGGCGCGGGAACCTCCGCCTCACCAGAGATCGAAATCTCCGGGAGCCCGAAGTAGCGGCCGACGACGAGCTTGACGGTCGCGTCATACTCCACTGTGGACGTGCGCCCCTCGCGATCGCCCTCAACGGTCACGGCGAGTTCATCGACAGTGACTTCGGTCTCCGTCCAGACGTGCTTGTCAAAGCGGCGCTGGCAGATGCGCTGGCGCTCGGTTGCGCGCGGCGAGGCGGCAGCCTCGATGGCAGCGATCTCGGCCACGCGGTTCAGCGTTTCGCGGACGCCGTTGACACGGTTCAAGTCCAGCAGGACGCCGCCGACCAGGAGCAATGCGCCGATAGAGAGAAGCAGCGGGCGCAGCGGTCGCCGCGCGCGCCGGTCATGCGGCGGCGCGTCATCTGGTTTGTCCAAGGCAGTTATCCCCCGTCCCTTGTTGTTTTTCTTAGGGACCCCAGGGTGAATTGACACTGAACGGGGGTTTCAGGTCAAGCGCAGCCAGAAGCCGTCATGAAAAGGTGAGCGGTGAAGCCGAACCTCGTCCGTCGACAGGCTCAGGGCACTTTCCGTACTGAAAGGCCCCCTCATCCTGTCCTTCTCCCGCGTAGGGAAAAGGGACGCTGAACGGCGATCGCTCCCTGATCTCCAGCGTGCCCCTCACCCGAACACCCGCGCAAAAATCGTATCGACATGCTTGAAATGATACGCCTCGTCGAACATTGCTTCCAGCTCTGCCGGTTTGAGATGGCGCATCACATCCGCATCCGCCTTGAGCTCGCTCAGGAAGTCCGCGCCGTGCTCCCAGGTCTTCATGGCGTTGCGCTGTACCAGCCGGTAGGCGTCCTCGCGACTGGCTCTAGCCTGTGTCAGCGCCAGAAGCACGCGCTGAGAGTTGTGCAGCCCGCCGAGCCGGTCCAGATTTTTGCGCATGTTGTCGGGATAGACCAGCAGCTTCTCGATGACGCCCGTCAGCCGCGTCAGCGCGAAATCGAGGGTGATCGTGGCATCCGGCGCGATGAAGCGTTCGACCGACGAGTGGCTGATGTCGCGCTCGTGCCAGAGCGCCACGTTCTCCATGGCCGGCAGGCAATGGCTGCGCACCAGCCGCGCCAGCCCCGTCAGGTTCTCGGTCAGCACCGGATTGCGCTTGT
>JBOFUS010000643.1:0-5318 GCA_051652685.1 Beijerinckiaceae bacterium | reverse complement strand
CTGGATGCAAACTCCCGGATGCGTTGCCGGCAGTTGCCGCAGGGTGTGCACAGTTCGTCGCCGTCGCCGACCACCATCAGCGCGGTGATCTGCTTGCCGCCGCCCAGCATCATGGCGCTGACAGCGCCCACCTCGGCGCAGGCCCCGCTGGGATAGGCTGCATTCTCGACATTGCAGCCGGCATAGATACAGCCATCATCGGCAAGGATGGCCGCGCCGACGCGGAAGCGCGAATAGGGAACATAAGCCTTCTCCTGCGCCGCTTTCGCCGCCGCAAAGAGATCATCGAGCACGGACAAATCTAACGTTCCTTCACATAGGGCAGCCCGGACGCCTTCGGCGGCACGGCCTTGCCGATGAAGCCCGCCAGCAGCACCACGGTCAAGACATAAGGCAGCGCCTGGATGGCCTGCACCGGCACCTGGCCGATGCCCGGCAGCGATACGCCCTGAAGGCGTATGGCCATGGCGTCAAGGAAACCGAACAGCAGGCAGGCGTAAAGCGCCGGCAGCGGCCGCCACTTGGCGAAGATGAGTGCCGCCAGCGCGATGAAGCCCTTGCCCGCCGTCATATTGTTCAGATAGCCGGCACCTTGCCCGATGGAAAGGTAGACGCCGCCCAGCCCGCAAAGCGCACCGCAGATGATGACCGCGCCGTAGCGCAGCCGCGTCACCGAGATGCCCGCCGTATCCACCGCCGCCGGGTTCTCGCCGACGGCCCTGAGCCGCAAGCCGAAGCGTGTGCGCGCCAGCACCCACCATGTCAGCGGCACGGCGAGAAAAGCCAGCCACGCAATCAGGTTGTGGCCTGAAAGCAGCTGCCTGTAGATGCCCCCCAGAACGGGGATCGCGCCGATCATTTCCGCACCCGGCAGGTCGATGGGCAGGAAGCGCTGCGCCTGCTCCACCGGCGGCGTGCGGCCGCCCTGCCCATACCAGGCATTGCCGAGCACGGCGGTGAGACCGGCCGCCAGCATGTTGATGGCAACGCCCGAGACAATCTGGTTGCCGCGCTGCGAGATGGCCGCATAACCATGCACCAGCGCAAAGAGGATGGAGGCAAAGACACCGGCCAGCAGCCCCAAGAACGGGCTGCCCGTCGCGATCGCCGTCGCCGCCGCAGCAAACGCCGCAGCGAGCATCTTGCCTTCCAGCCCGATATCGACGACGCCCGCCCGCTCCGACCAGAGGCCTGCCAGACACGCACAGATCAGCGGGATCGCCAGTCGGATCGACGAGGCGAGGATCTGGAAGAAGGCGTCAAGGAACTCCATTCACGCCTCTTTCGGACGGAAAAGCCGCGCCAGCGGACGCTTGAAGGCAAACTCCAGCGCGCCGGCAAAAAGGATGACGAAACCCTGGATGACCACGATCATATCCCGCGTGATCGACGGCTTGTCGAAGGAAAGCTCGGTTCCGCCCTGATAAAGCACGCCGAACAGGAAGGCCGCCAGCACGACGCCCAAGGGATGCGCTCGCCCCATCAGCGCCACCGCGATGCCGACGAAGCCCGCGCCAGCGGTGAATTCCAGAAGCAGCCGGTGCTGCAGGCCCATGATCTCATTGACAGCCAGCAGACCCGCCAGCGCACCGGAGATCGACATGGCGATCACGGTAATGCGCACCGGCGAGATGCCGGCATAGACAGCGGCAGTGGGCGACGCACCGACGACCCGGATTTCATAGCCCAGCCGCGTATGCCAGACGAGCAGCCAGACGCCGACAGCCGACAGGATGGCGAGCACGAACGAAAGGTTCAGCGGCGTGCGCGGAAAGCTGATGCCGACCCAGGCCAAGGCCGCATGCATGGGCGGGATGATGGCTTCAGGCGGGATGTTGCGCGTCTCGGGCGCCATCGACCCCGGACGCCCCATCACGTTCACCAGCAGATACACCATCAGCGTCGCAGCGATGAAGTTGAACATGATCGTGGTGATGACAACGTGGCTGCCGCGCTTGGCCTGAAGGTAGCCTGGCACGAAGGCCCAGAGCCCACCCGCGAGTGCCGCCCCCAGCACGCCGAGCGGCAAAAGCAGGAAGCCTGGCAGGAACTCGAAAGTGAAACAGAAGAGCACGACGCCAAGCCCGCCCAGCGTCGCCTGCCCCTCGCCGCCGATGTTGAACAGCCCCGCCTGAAACGCGATGGCGACGGCGAGCCCGGTGAAGATGAAACTGGTGGCGTAATAGAGCGTGTAACCCCAACCGACCCTCGAGCCGAGCGCGCCCTTCAGCAGGATACCGATGGCCTCGATGGGGTTTTCGCCGATGGCCAGCACCACAAGGCCCGAGACGGCAAAGGCCGTGAGCACGGTGAGTGCGGGGACGAGCGCGACGTCCGCCCAGCGGGGGAGTTCGATGGGGTGGCTCATGGCTGCCCGTCCGAGTCGGGCTTCTTTCCCTTCTTGGCGTCAGAGCCATTTCCGGCGTTCAAGAAGCCGAGAACGATCGCCACAAGGGTTCCACTGAAGATGATACCGGCAAGCCAGATAAGCCCTGTCCAACCTCGCGCCGCACCGATCAGTGCAAGCATCATCGAACCCAGCAAGCCACTGGCGGCCAAGGCAAACGCAAACCATTGCGTCCGCCGGGCGATCTCGGCTTGCTGCTCCAACGCGCGCCCCAGCCGACCTTCGCGTACTTCCTCCAATTTTAGCCGTTGGGTCTCGTTCTGCGCATCAGCGTTGTCCATCTTCCGGGAATGCTGTCTATCCGCGAGCATTTCATCAATGAGTGCAGCACCTTTGCCGGGAAAATGCGCTTCTATTTCTCTGAAGAAATCTGGAGGCAGGACATTCTCATAGCGCTCCGCCACGACCATGGAACCACTTGAGGTTTCAACTGGCTTCTGCTGCTGACCTGCGGTTTCCGGAGCAGGCGGGAGTACGTCAGCCTCTTGCGACGGTTTGGTCTCGTTCCCGCTCACTTGCTGCCCCCGGTTGGCCTGCGGCAGCCTTCATTGGCGCTTTCACGGCGTCAAGTTGAAATTGCAGACCTCGCCGCTGCAACCGGGTCAGCAACCGCAACGCATCAGGATCCGCCACGATTCGTACAATGATGTTCCTGCCAAGATCGCTGGCGGTGGATGCAAGGTCCGTGCGCTGACGGATGCGCGAACGCACAACGGCCTTGCCCGAGGAAGCGTCAAGCGCGCGCTCGATCTCTGCCCGTTGTGCAGCAGCAGTCAGATCAAAGAGCGCCGACGTACGATTGTAGCGCGACACCAACATTAATCGATCCTAGCAGCCCCAAGGTCTAAAAACCAGCCCACCGCTACGAATCAGCGGAATCTCTTGAAGACTCACGATTCTTTCCGACTCATTTATGACACCCGGCAAGTTGCCGATCCATCAAGCCGCCTCCGCGCTGACACCCGCCATCAGCAACCCCAACTCGCGCTCATTCGTCGCCGCCGGCTGGCGCTCGCCCGTAATGTGGCCACCGCAGATGCACAGGATCCGGTCCGCCAGCCCCATGATCTCTTCGAGCTCCACCGAGACCAGCAGGATCGCCTTGCCGGCGTCGCGCATGGCGATGATGCGCTTGTGGATGAACTCGATGGCGCCGATATCGACGCCGCGCGTCGGCTGGCCGATGAGCAGCACCGCCGGGTCCCGCTCCATCTCGCGGGCGAGCACGATCTTCTGCTGGTTGCCGCCGGAAAATTTCGACGTGCGCAGATCCGGCAACGGCGGACGCACGTCATAGGCGGTCATCTTGGCCTGCAGATCGTCGCGGATCGCACCGTGATCGATCAGCGGACCGCGCCGGAAGGCCGGGTCGGCATGGTGGCCGAGAATGCCGCTTTCGGCGGCGTCGAAGGGCAGCACGAGGCCGCAGCGGTGGCGATCCTCCGGCACGTGGAAAAGCCTCAGCGCCCGCTGGCGGCGCGGATCGGGATGGGCGAGATCGACCAACTCGCCGCCGATGCGCACCTCGCCGGTGGCCACGCGCATGCCGGCGAGCGCTTCCAGCAACTCGCTCTGGCCATTGCCGGACACACCGGCGAGGCCGACGATCTCGCCCGCCCTGATCCGGAAGCTTGCGCGGTCAAGCCGTGTCACGCCTTGCGCATCGCGCACGGTCAGGTCCTTTACCTCCAGCAGCACCGCCCCCGGTCGCGACGCCTGCTTCTCGACGCGCAGCAGCACACGCCGACCCACCATGGCTTCGGCAATCTCGGGCGGCGATGTCTTCGCGGTATCGAGATGCGCGACCATCTCGCCGCGACGCATCACGGATACACGATCCGTGGCATGCATGATCTCGCGCAGCTTGTGGGTGATGAGAATCACGGTCTTGCCCTGCGCCTTCAGGGCTTTCGTCAGCTCGAAAAGCTGGTCTGCTTCCGGCGGCGTCAGCACGGCCGTCGGCTCGTCGAGGATGAGGATATCCGCGCCGCGATAGAGCGCCTTGATGATCTCGACGCGCTGCTGGAGCCCCACTGTCAGCTCGCCGACGATGGCGTCAGGATCGACCTTGAGGCCATAGCGTTCGCCCAGATCCTTCAGCGCCGCGCGGGCATGGTCCTCGCCCTTTGCCAGCAACGCACCACCCTCTGCACCGAGGATGACGTTCTCCAGAACCGTCATCGTCTCCACCAGCATGAAATGCTGATGCACCATGCCGATGCCGTGGCTGATCGCGTCCTGCGAGGAGCGGATGCGGACGGGCTTGCCCTTGATGCGGACTTCGCCGGAATCCGCCTCGTAAAAGCCGTAGACGATCGACATCAGCGTCGATTTCCCGGCCCCGTTCTCGCCCACGATGCCGTGGACGGAGGCAGGCATAACCACGAGATCGATTGCCCGGTTGGCGTACACCGAGCCGAAGCGCTTGTCGATCTTCCGGAGTTCGATGGCGGGGGTCATGCTTCTCCCGATCCCTCCCCTTCAGGGGAGGGTGGCGCACAGCGCCGGGTGGGGACATACGACCGGCGTTACCCCACCCCCTCGCTGCGCTCGGACCCTCCCCTGAAGGGGAGGGATCAAAGGCTCACTGCACCGGGCAGGCGCCATTTGACATGTAGTCGTGCACCTTCACAGCACCCGACTTGATGTCGGCTGTGGCCTTGTCCACGGCAGCTTTCATCTCGGGAGAGACGAGGGCCTTGTTGTTGTCGTCCATGGCGTATCCGACGCCGTCCTGGGCCAGGCCATAGACGGTCACGCCCGTCGACCATTTGCCGTTCTTCGTGTCCGTCAAGGTGGAGTAGACCGCGACATCGACGCGCTTCAGCATCGAGGTGAGCACCTTGCCGGGATGCAGGCCATTCTGGTTGCTGTCCACGCCGATGCCGAGCTTGCCGGCATCAGCGACGGT
>JBOFUS010000642.1:0-2373 GCA_051652685.1 Beijerinckiaceae bacterium | reverse complement strand
GTCAGGTCGAGAACGCGGATGCCTTCGAGGAGGGACATGTGGCGGGTTTCGTTTCACGAAGGGAGTGCGAAACCGTATGTCGCTGCGGGCTCTGCGGCAAGTCGGCCTGCTGTTGGGTGGTTTAGCATCGAATGATCGCAATCTGGAGAAGCTAAGGGGAAACAGACAGGCTCCGAAATTTTGATCAAGAGGCCGGCACCAGAAACTTGTCGCACCAGCGGTTCCGGCGATTTGCACTGTCGTCTATCAGGTGACAAATCAGTGGTGTTATGAGATATCAATTGGATGGTAAGGATGCTGCGGTTTCAATTCAATGAAAAAAAGGGCGTCGAGGCGCTCACTTACGTTGCGTCGAAGTGGCCCGGCCTGACCGCTTTCTTTGCAGCAAAGGTGCTTTATTTTGCCGAAAAAAAACACCTGAATCGGTACTCAAGACCAATCGTCGGCGACACATTCATCGCAATGCCGAATGGCCCTGTGCCATCAACGCTGTATGATTTCATCAAGGGCAGGCTCGATCAGGCTGGCGACCCCGAT
This sequence comes from Beijerinckiaceae bacterium, assembly GCA_051652685.1. Taxonomy (GTDB): domain Bacteria; phylum Pseudomonadota; class Alphaproteobacteria; order Rhizobiales; family Beijerinckiaceae; genus JADCCX01. The sequence goes on along the minus strand of JBOFUS010000642.1, from coordinate 1,836 downwards.
GCAATTATGACAGCGCTTTTGATAAAGCGTGATCCGTATCCGCGCGTCGTTGCCCAACGCGATGCCGATCTGGATGCCCTGTCGCCGAGCGATCTGGAATGTTTGGACGAAGCGATTGCTTTCTGCCGTAGTCGTGGCTTCGGCGCACTGTCGGGTTTGACACATCAAGAACGCGCCTGGCTCGAAGCCCCTGCCAATGGTCCCATGGACTATGAGCACATGATTGAGGGGGAGGATCGGGAGATCATCATCGCCGAGGTGAGAGAATTCGCCAGCTACGGTGTTTTGTGAACGCCGGACATGTATACGTAGTCTACACCACGCTCGCCAGCCCGCCAAAGGACAAAATCACCCTTTGCATTTGCGCGGCTGACAGCCTCTTTTTCTGGATTAATACCAATCCCCGACGCCATGGTATCGGACAATTTCAGCTTGAAGCCACTGATCACGGCGCGCTTTCACATGACTGCTTTCTTGATTGCTCCCGCGTAACGACATTCAAGCAAGACGAGCTAGACTCAGCGCAGCCTCGCGGTTCGATTTCTGCTGAACTGGCGCGACGTTTGGTGGATTTCCTGCAAAATAATCCGCCAAAGACCCTGACATCAAATTACTTGAAGCGCGCAATCTCGAATCTCTCAGGACTATGCTGACAGACTGACTGGATTTCGGCATTCGCGACAGCGAATTTGTTTATGCGATTGGAGTGATCCTGTCTTTCAAGGCGATTGATACCCAACCGGATGATTCAACGGCCCTCCCCTCACGCCCGCAACCCCGGCGCCTCCTGCCCGGTCCTTGCCACATACTCCGTATAGCCCCCGCCATAGGCATGCACGCCATCGGGTGTCAGCTCCAGCAGCCGGTTGGACAGCGCCGCCAGAAAGTGCCGGTCGTGCGACACGAACAGCATCGTGCCCTCGTATTGCGCAAGCGCGCCGATAAGCATCTCCTTGGTGGCGATATCGAGGTGGTTCGTCGGCTCGTCCAGCACAAGAAAATTCGGCGGATCGTAGAGCATGGCCGCCATGGCAAGCCGCGCCTTCTCGCCGCCTGACAGCACACGGCAGCGCTTCTCCACATCATCACCGGAGAAGCCGAAGCAGCCGGCGAGCGAGCGCAGCGATCCCTGGCTTGCCTGCGGAAAACGATCCTCCAGATAGCCGAAGATGCTGCGGTCGCCCTCCAGTGTTTCCATGGCATGCTGGGCAAAGTATCCCAGCTTGACGCTGCCACCGACAGCAACCGTGCCATCGTCCGGTTCCGTGGTTCCGGTGATCAGCTTGAGCAGCGTGGATTTGCCCGCGCCGTTGACGCCCATGACGCACCAGCGCTCGCGGCGGCGGATGCTGAAATCGAGGCCTTCGTAGATCACCTTGCTGCCATAGCGCTTGTGAATATTCTTCAGGCTCGCCACGTCCTCGCCGGAGCGCGGCGCGGGCAAGAACTCGAACGCCACCGTCTGCCGGCGGCGCGGCGGCTCCACCTTCTCGATCTTGTCGAGCTTCTTCACGCGGCTCTGCACCTGCGCGGCGTGGCTGGCGCGCGCCTTGAAGCGCTCGATGAAGCTGATTTCCTTGGCAAGCATCGCCTGCTGGCGCTCGAACTGCGCCTGCTGCTGTTTTTCCAGAAGCGCGCGCTGCTGTTCGTAATAGGCATAGTCGCCCGTGAACGACGTGAGGCTTCCGCCGTCAATCTCGACGATCTTGGTGACGATGCGGTTCATGAACTCGCGGTCATGCGAGGTCATCATCAGCGCGCCTTCGTAGCCCTTGAGGAAGCCTTCGAGCCAGATCAGGCTTTCAAGATCGAGGTGGTTGCTCGGCTCGTCGAGCA
>JBOFUS010000641.1:0-1773 GCA_051652685.1 Beijerinckiaceae bacterium | reverse complement strand
TCCCCATCCGGTTCGGCCCAGACAAGGCGCACCTTGGCACCGGCTGCGGCCAGAAGTTCCGCCTTCCACGCCGTGCCGGCCGAGCCACCGGCCACCAGCGCAATCTTGTCCTTGAGCTTGAAAAAAACGGGCAGCGTCGCGAGATCGCCCATGCGCGCACTCGTCTCGCGCGGTGGGCGCGTCAGGGGCGTGGGCTCAGCCATGTCAGTAGACATCCGCCTGATAGCGCCCGGCCTTTTTCAGCCCGCTGACGAAGGCAACTGCGTCATCCGCCGACAGGCCACCGTGCAGGCCGGCGATATCGACCAACGCGCGTTCGACGTCCTTCGCCATGCGCTTCGCGTCGCCGCAGACGTAGAAATGTGCGCCGGCCTTCAGCCAGTCCCACAGCTCCGCACCCGTCTCGCGCATGCGGTCCTGGACGTAGATCTTGTCCGCGCCGTCGCGGGACCAGGCGAGCGTCAGGCGATCGAGCTGGCCGTGCTCCTTCATGGTGTTCAGCTCATCGGCATAGAAGAAGTCCGTTTTCATGTGCTGGTGGCCGAAGAACAGCCAGTTGCGACCCGGCGCGCGGATGGCGGCGCGCTCCTGCAGGAAGGCGCGGAACGGCGCAATGCCCGTTCCGGGTCCCACCATGATCACCGGCGTGTTGGGGTCATCAGGCAGGTCAAAGCCGTGGGCTTCCTGTATGTAAACAGGCAGCCGCTCGCCGGGGCGGATGCGCTCGCCGAGATAGGTCGAGGCGACGCCGAAGCGCTGGCGCTTGCCCAGCGCATAGCGGACGCAATCGACGGTCAGCGTCAGCTTTCCCGCTTCGTGGCGGGGCGAAGACGAGATGGAATAGAGCCGCGGCTGCAACTCCTCCAGCGCCTCGACGAAAGCCTCCGGGCTCAGCTTCAGTCCCTGGAACTTGTGCAGCGTGCCGAGCACATCAAGCAGGGCCAGATCACCATCAGGGTCCTCGCCCCTGGCCAGCGCCAGCGCCTTTGCCCGGGTGGCTCCCCCGGTGACGAAAGAGATGAGCTGGAACAGGCTGTCGGGCGCGGGACCGAGCGCGCGATCATGGATGAGTGCGCGTCGCAGCGTACCGCCACCCAGATCATGCTCCGGTCGCGCGCCGATGAGTGCAATCACGGCATCGGCCAATCGCTCGTCATTGGCGGCGAAAACGCCGAAGGAATCGCCCGCGCGATACGCAAGGCCGCTGTCCGCGAGATCGAACTCGATGTGGTAAGTCTCCTTCTCGGAGCCTTCGCCGTTGAGCTTGCGGCGACCGAGGAACACCGCCTCGGCGGGGTTATTGCGGGCATAGCCCTTGGCTGCGGTTGGCCTGGCTTCGGCCGGCGCAGCCGCAACGATGGTCGCCGGCGCGGCGGAAAGCTCTTCCGCCAGCGCCTTCAGCATCCGGAGCGTCTCCTTGCCGCCGGGCGCGCAGAGGTTCAGCTTGGGTTCCTTGCCGGCGGCAATGGCCGCCGAATAGGTCTCGCAGAGATACCCGCACTGGCCGCAGTTCTGCTGTGCCATGGCAGCGAACATCCGCCGCTTGACGGTCTTGCCTTCAGCCAGCGCCATGCGATCCGCGATGGCCATGGCCGGGTCATGCCACGGCGCATCCTCATCCTCGGCTGGGCGCGCGTTCAGGAGTGTCGCTGTTTCACCCGGCGACAGCGCCGTCACGGCCTGCGTGTCGAGATTGAGATACCCGGCAAAGAATCCACTCAACCAGACACGCTGATCCGGCGAGAATGGCGCGTTTTCGGGCAGCAGATCGAA
>JBOFUS010000640.1:0-9785 GCA_051652685.1 Beijerinckiaceae bacterium | reverse complement strand
TCGCAATGCGCACCGAGCCGTTTGAGCAGACGCACGCCCGACAGCGCCGTACCGCCGCTCATCAAACAATCGTCAATGATCGATGTCCGCGCACCAGCGACTGCCATACCGCGCGGTAGCGCAAGCCGATCGCCAAGGTCAAAGTAGCGGGTAAGATGCGGCACAAGGCTTGGCCTGAGCGAATCGACCTTGTGGAGCGCCATGAGGCTGATGCCACGCAACACGGCGATAGGCGCGCCGAGGCTCTGGCCATCGATGCCGATACCGGCGATGGCCGCGAGGTCATCGGGCAGTACCGCAAGCATCGCATCGATGACTTTGCGCAGCGCGATCGGATCCCGGAGCGTCGGCGCAATATCAGCATAGGCTTTGCTAAGGCTGGGATAGTCATGCCAGCGGCGGTGAGGCACGTCAGACAATTCAAGTGTCGTTCCCGCTTTTTCGCCAATCATCATTGTGAATATCCAACACGGCACATCGCTCTCAAACCGCGCCTGCACCCGGGTCGTTAAACGCAACGGGACCGTTCGAATGTCAACCAATTTTGCGAAAGTGGAACGCTGCTTCCGCTCCTGTTCAAGCGCTGCCAAGTGGGTGAAGCGGCGCTTTGAACTGTTGTCATCAGCTCTTATCTACAAAATTTCCACGGTGATGCACCTTCAGTGATCAGTGTAGACATGCACAAATGCATACTATGTGCCGGCTATTAAAATGGCACTGGAACGAATAGCGGAAATCGGTTAATTTCACTCGCCATGAGTTTGCTGTATACAGAGCTTTATGAGAACGACCTGCAGGCGAAAATCCGAAATCCGGAGGTCAGCTTCGCGCTTTCGACGTGGGAAATCCAGCGTTCGCCAGGTGCATTGCCATCGGAAGCGATTTTTCTGAGAAGCCGCCTCGACTGGCTGATGCAGGATGTGATGCTGCTCCGCCATGATGCCGATGGCGATCTTGTATATCAGCACTACGGCCAACGCATCGCGGCCGCCGCCGGTTTCGACATGACCGGCAAGAAGGTCAGTGATTTCAAAGGCGCTTTGGGTGACTTCTATCGGGCACTCTACAGCCGGACGATCGCGGAGCGCAGGGCCTTCGTCTCGGTGCATCGGTTGGGCCATTTTTCCGAGCGACCGATGTGGGAGCGGGTCATCCTGCCGCTTTCGACGGACGGTGCCGTCTCGGCACTCTTCGTGGTCAACCGGGTGCTTGATCTGGGCAAGGAGTTCAGCCTGACATTGCCGCGCACGCGCCTGTCGGGTGTTCTTTCATTGCAGTTTGTGCGCGACACAGCAGGAACCGTTACCGATATCGTCATCATCGGAGCGAACAAGCGGGCGCTGTCTATGATTGGCCGCCGGCTGGACCAGATTACCGAGCGATCAATGCGTGAAGCTTTTCCAGGCATCGATGCCTTTGGGCTCTGGGAAGACTATATCAAGGTTGCCACCACGCGGGAGCCGGCCTACCGGCTTCTGGACTATGCTGCGGATGGCATGAAAGGCACCTACGACGTCCAGATCACGCCGTTTCGCGACGGTGTGCTCATCGACTTTCAGGAACTTGGCTAGATACCGAGTTCAAAGAGGCACTACGTGCAGAAAGCGACGCGAGCCGGTTCTGATCGAACCGCCCGCGCCGCATGGTCGGTTTTGCGTCCGTTGTCAGAGCCGGTAACGGATCTGGTCGGTCCAGAAACGCTCAAGCCGCAGAAGTGCCGTGTTCAGGCGGAGGAAATCGTCGGACATGATGCCGCCGATATTCTCGACCGTGCGGACATGCTTGTCATACAGGCTGGCGACGATGTCATGCACAGCCTGGCCCTTTTCGGTCAGGCTGATGCGCACCGAGCGGCGGTCAACGCGCGAGCGGGCATGATGGAGATAGCCCATCTCGACCAGCTTCTTGACGTTGTAGCTGACGTTGGAGCCAAGGTAGTAGCCGCGCGTGCGCAGCTCGCCTGCCGTGAGTTCCTTGTCGCCGATGTTGTAGAGCAGCAGCGCCTGGACGCTGTTGACATCCGAACGGCCGCGCCGGTCGAACTCGTCCTTGATCACGTCAAGCAGGCGACGGTGAAGCCGCTCCACCAGCTTTAGAGATTCGAGGTAGTGATCTTTGACCACGGGCGCCACGATGGCGGCCGCGCCTGGCTCTTTCAAGACAGCATTTGTCTTTGTCATGGTTGCGCCTATCCCGGTTGTACGGGCGGTGTTGATCACCGTCCCTTGTACAGAGACTTTAGGCGAGCATCCGTGAAGGCTGGTTTAAGCGACAGGATAAATATCTGATTTACTTGTGAGTATGAATCGAGCTTTACTTGAGGGGACCGTTAGGCTGAACGATTGGTTAAATTGAATGCTTGCTGTTTAACGTTTGTGGTGTGCCACCGACTCTGACGACACGGTAGACATCCGGATACCGATCTATCATCTTGTCTGTCGATGCCTTCAGTCTCCCCTCCCCCCGTGCTCAAACGCGCTGACAGCGCAGGCGTTGCCACACTGACGCTCAGCCGGCCAGAAAGCCGCAACGCCCTTTCCGACGGGTTGATGGCGGCGCTTCACAGGGAGCTGGACGCAATCGCCGCCGACCAAACCATCCGCGTCGTCATTCTCGCAGCCGAGGGACCGGTCTTCTGTGCAGGTCATGACCTCAAGGAAATGACCGCGCGACGGGCCGAACCCGACAGGGGCCGTGCCTCGTTCTCCGATACCCTCGGGCGCTGTTCGGCACTGATGCAGCGGATCGTCCACCTGCCACAGCCGGTCATCGCCGCGATAGAAGGCTTAGCTACGGCGGCCGGCTGCCAGCTCGTGGCTAGCTGCGATCTGGCGATTGCAGGACACGACGCCCGTTTTTGCACGCCCGGCGTCCATATCGGTCTTTTCTGTTCGACGCCCATGGTCGCGCTGTCGCGAAACATCGGAGCGAAGCATGCCATGGAGATGTTGCTGCTGGGCGAGATGATCGATGCGGCGACAGCCCATCGCTTCGGCCTCGTCAACCGCGTCACAGCGGCGGGCGGTGCTCGGGAGGAGGCGCGGACGATGGCAGCGGTCATAGCGTCCAAGTCGCCGCTCACCGTGAAGATCGGCAAGGAGGCCTTCCAGAGGCAGCGCGAGATGACGCTGGACGAGGCCTATGTCTACGCATCCGGCGTCATGGTGGAGAATATGCTCGCAAGCGATGCAGAAGAAGGCATCGGCGCATTCATGGAGAAGCGCGCACCTGTCTGGGAAGGCCGCTAGCGGCCCTCTCCATAAGGCGGCCGCGGGATCGCCTGATGCGCCTGGCGCAGTGCCGCCGACCAGCGTTCGCGCAGATCATGGAAGTAGGGCTCTCCCGCCTCGATGCGGCGGCGAACATCGAAGGACATGCCGTCGCGCCCTTGCACCACGAGATCAACCGGCAGGCCGACACCGAGGTTTGAGCGCATGGTCGAGTCCATCGAGATGAGCCCGAGTTTCAATGCATCATAGATATCGGTGCCGTGCTGTACGGCGCGATCAAGGATCGGCTTGCCGTATTTGTGTTCGCCGATTTGCAGAAAACAGGTGTCTGTTGTTGCCTCGATAAAGTTGCCGGCCTTGTAGAGCATGAAGAGCCGCATATGCTCACCCTTGATCTGGCCACCGAGCAGCATGCTGACGTCAAAGCTCGACGCATGTTGTTCAAGTGCGCCGCCATCCGTATCAAAGACCTTGCGGATGGCCTTTCCCACGAACTGTGCGGCCTCGAACATGGTGGGCATATCGATCAGGCGCTCCACCTGCTTTGTCCCGGGATCACGGATGCCTTCCCGCAGATGCGAGATGACCGACTGGGTCACGGCGAGGTTGCCGGCCGTGCAGATCGAGATCAGCTTTTCGCCGGGCTTTTCAAAGACATGGAGCTTGCGGAAGGTCGCAACATTGTCGAGACCCGCGTTCGTGCGGGTATCGGCCATCATGACCAACCCCTGCTCCACCAGAATGCCGACGCAATAGGTCATGTCTTCGCTCAGCCCGTGTCGCCGCGTGTCGGTCCCAGTTTGCCTCATACCGGCGTTCCGTTGCGATGCAAAGATGCGGCCAAGGCTTTGTCGACTGCAAACTTTGCCACACATCGCAGTGGTCCGAGGCGATCATGGTCAGGCAAATGCCAGCGAAACAGGCAAAGAATTGTCAACGTATTCCATCGTAGAAGTGACATGCTGCCAGAAAGGCTTGTGACATGAACGATATCTCACTGACCGCGAACACGAGGGCCGCGCTCAATCTTGGCGAGGCCGGCGCCTCCCAGGGCTTTGCTGTTGCCGCACTCAAGGTAGCCGCGAACGCCGACAAGGCCGTGGTCCAGATTGTGGAGCAGGCAGCGGAGAGCCTGCGGGCCATTCCGCCCGCTGGCCAGGGCCAGCAGGTCGATCGCAGCGCCTGAGGTTAACCCGGCTCTGCTGATCGGCACCGCTCATAGCAGCGATGCGAGTTCTTCCGCACCGAAGACGTGATAACGGGCCTGCAGGTTCACCGCGAGATCACCCTCAAGCGTTCGCCGCAGTTCCGGCATTGCCGTCTCCACAGCCTCGGGCTCCTCGCCGCTGAGCAGCACCATGAAGCTGGTATCCGCCTCGATGATCTCGACGCCCGGGTTGAACATCTCCCGCAGGATCGAGGCGTAGAGCGCGATTGATTGCTGGAACCGGCTTTCGCCCACTTTCCGCCGCGTCGCGCCGTCGCCGTCAAGCTTGATCAGCAGCGCTGCACATGCCTTGCCGGACGCCGCATGGCTGGCGGCAAAACGGCGGATGCGGTCCTTCAGGCTTTCGCTGGTGTCGCCACCCTCGCCTATCCCGCCCTGCGGCGGATCGAACGCCGCGCGGCGACCTTCCTCGGTCAGAACATAGTCATGAATGACGCGCGAACCGGCCTTGTCGGCGGTAAAGCTGTCCTCGCAATCCATACAGAGGAAGCCGACCTCCGGATCGCCGGAGCCATGGCCGCAGCCGTTGCAGACAACCATCTTGCCCGGCTTGTCATAGTCAACGGAGAAGTGCTCGCAGTGCAGGCGGCACTTGGGACAGACCAGGGCGCGACCTTCGCGGAAGTCCCTCTCCGGTCCCTGATAGCCGCAGCGCAGGTGATGGATGATCGGCTCCTCGACGAGGTCGGCCGAACGGCACTTGCCGCACTCTTCCCGCACCAGCAGGCGCGAGGAATGGCAGCCGGGGCAGCACTGCAACTTGTCGAAGAAGCGGCGCTCCATCAGGCCGGCGCGCGACAATGCCTCCGCTGCCTGCATGGCACCGGCGATCACGGTCGAGTCCTTGTAGCGGGCAATGGCCCGGATGCCGGGATCGCGCTGCGCCCGCATCTCTCCCTCGCGCACGGCAACGCGGGCAAGGAGCATCTGGTTGGTGTCCCGCGTGCGATGATAGGCATCGGGCAGAAGCTTCACCCGCGCCGTGATCGGCTTTACCTGCTCGAGTGCATCCATGATCGTCAGGCCGGTCAAGCGCTGGACCACGGCATCGGCACGGTCGCGGCGCTTGCCAGTTGCATCGATCACCGGAACGACCGCGGCGGTGGCGGCGGACATCCAGGCCGAGATTGCGGCGTCCGCACCTTCTTCCGTCAGAACGACCGCATCGGGAATCTCACCCTTCACTGCGGCACCGACACCGCGTGGCAGCAGTTCTTCTGCGAGCGGCGCGGGAAGGGACAGCAGCTTGATGCGATGCGTTGGTTCGCTTGCGGGAAGGCCCGGCTCACCCAACGCTTCCGGATCGAGGCCGATGCCAGTGGCGTCCACGATGCGGCGCGCCGAGAGCGTCGTCGCCAGCATTTCGTCTGCCACGTAGGCTGACTGGCTGTAGCGTGCGGCATGGTCGGGATCGACCAGCATCATCAGGCGCGGATTGCCCTTCGCCTCGGCTTTCAGCACACTAAGAAAAAGCGCCATCGCCTGCGCGTCTTCGCGGGCGTAGGCCACGATCACGGCGTAGGCATTGGTCCGCGCGGCCGCCGCGCCGTCGGATATCGTCGACAGCGTGGTGACATTTGCCCCCCGGCGCATCAGCTCGAGGGACAGCGGTGCCGCTTCGCTTGCGACCGGCGCGATGACCAGCACCCGCTCCGGGGCTGGCGTTGCCTTGATGAGGTTCGTGTTCCGCATGGCCCTGTGGCCCTACCCTTCATGACGCCTGTCGCGTGTTGTGGCGGTTTCCGCCTTCTTGCGACGATGCGTGAGTTTTGCGGGCATTCCTCTGTAAACGGGTGAACACGTTCGTTAATCCGGCTGAAAACCCCCGAATCGTTCGGCGAGTGGTGAAGGTCTTCCTGCGAAAGACAGTTAATTCAGCAATTGTTGAGGATGAGCCGCCGGAATCGGGACGCCCCTGCAGGTTCTGCTCAAAGTTCGAGGCTGAGCTGCGAGGCCACAGCTTCCGCTTTCTCAGCCTTGATGGCCCGCGTCCGGCGGGGGTTGTCGTCGCCTGGCGGGCGCTTGCGCGAGCCGTGCTTGACATAGACCGCGCGGGCTTCGCTGCTGAAGCCGGCCTGACGGCGCACCTCCGACAGACGCGCCCGCGCCTCGCGTGCCGCCTCTTCGTGGTCGACAATGCGATGGGGATAGTCGGTCCCGAAGCTGAGGCCATGCGAGAACGCGTCCTCCGCAGAAAGCCGCCATGGCGCATGCAGCAAGGGTGTCGGCAAGGCCGACAGCTCCGGCACATGGCGGCGGATGAAGACGCCGTCAGCGTCCTGATCCAGCGACTGCTTCAACGGATTATAGATGCGCGGTGTGTTGATGCCGGTCTGGCCGGATTGCATCTGCACCTGCGGCCAGTGAATGCCGGGCTCATAGTCGGTGAAAAGCCGCGCCAGCCGCTCGCCTGTCGGCCGCCAGTCGAGGCCGAGGTGATAGCTAGCAAACGCCATCAGCATCGCCCGCATGCGAAAGTTGATCCAGCCGGTTGTGATGAGGGACCGCATGCAGGCATCGATGAACGGGAAGCCGGTGCGGCCCACGCTCCAGGCGATCAGATGCGGATGATCAGGCGCTGTCTCCCGGCGCGCGGCCTCGAACAGCGGATGTACGGCGCGCCGCTCGATCTCAGGCTCGCTTTCGAGCTTCTGGATGAAATGGCAATGCCAGTGCAACCGCGCCACGAAGCTGTCGATGGCGGTCAGTGGGATCGGTCGCTCGGCAGGCGGCAGGGCAGCGATGCGTCGCCGTTCGGCAAGCGCGTGCTGCAGTGTCTCGCGCATGGATATCACACCAGCCGACAGCGGCGCGGACAGACGTGAGCAGCTTGTTTCGGCGGTCAGCGGGCTCGACATCCCGAAGCGGTAGCTGCGCCCGCGCGCGCCAAGGAAACTGTTCAGCAGCCCCAGCGCCTCACGCCGGCCGCCGCGCTGGCGGCCGGGGCAGGCGTCGGCCGCCGGACCCAGATCAGCACCATGCGGAATGTCGCCATCATCGATCCCGGTAACGCCCTCGACGCGATCAGGTGGCAGAACGATCGGCTTTGCCATGAAAACCTCGAAGCCTGCCGACCAGCGGTCGCGATCCCTGAGCCGCCGCGTGACGCCAAACTGCGGAATCTCCGTCCAGTCGATGCCCGCCTCGCGGCAGAAACGTCCGACGGCGCGATCCCGCGCGTAGGTCCAGAGATTGCCCGTCTCCTCATGGGACCAAAGCTGCGCGATGCCGTACTGGCGGTGGAGGCGCGCAAGAAGCTCCGGCACGTCGCCGACCCGCACGACGAGGGGCGCGCCGATCCGCCGCAGGTCAACACGAAGTTCGGTGAGGCACTCGGCGATGAAGGCCCATTGCCGTCCAGACACATCGGGAAGCGCCCAATATCCGGGCTCGGCCACGTAAAGTGGCAGCACGGGGCCGCGCCGCGCCGCCTCGGCAAGCGGCGCGTGGTCTGAAATCCGGAGATCACGCTTGAACCAGACGACCTGAAGCATCGTAACTTGGCTGATAGCGTGCAGCAGTGAGTTGCGCGACCCCCCACGTCGTCGCGCCCGAGCGGGCCGAAGACTTTTCCAGGTGACAGGAATATTTTGATGGCCGGCAAGGTTCTGATCTACGGCGGTGCCGGTGGCGTGGGCGCGGCAACGGCGCGGCTGCTTTCGACACGCGGCCACGGCCTGCATCTCGTAGGCCGCGATGAGGCGAAGCTCGCGGCACTTGCGGGCGAGCTCGGGGCAGGGTTCACGGTGGCCGACGCCACCGATCCCGCAAGCTTTGCGCGTGTAGCGGCAGACGCCGGCAGCGCGCTTTCAGGGCTTGTCTATGCCGCTGGCACAATCAATCTGAAGCCGCTGGCACGGCTTACCGTTGCCGATTTCGAGCAGGATTTCCGGGTGAATGCGATGGGTGCCGCGCTTGCGGTTCAGGCATCGCTTCCGGCGCTGAAAGCGGCGGAAGGGCTGGCCTCGATCCTGTTTTTCTCCACCGTTGCGGTGGCGCAAGGTTTTACAGCACATGCCTCTGTGGCTATGGCGAAGGGGGCTGTCGAAGGATTGACGCTGGCGCTGGCGGCGGAACTTGCGCCGAAGATGCGCGTCAACGCCATTGCGCCCTCGCTGACGCGAACACCGCTGGCGAAGGCACTGACCGGCAACGAGCAGATGGCAACGGCCATTGCCCAGATGCACGCGATCCCCCGCCTCGGCGAGGCGGAGGATGTCGCCAATCTCGCAGCGTTTCTGGTGTCCGATCAGGCCGGCTGGATCACCGGCCAGATCATCGGCGTGGACGGCGGACGATCCACGCTCCGGACAAAAGGCTGAGGCTTACTTGTTCATCATGCCCTTGACGACACCGATGATCGCCATCAGCGCGCCGCCACCGATGCCACCGCCGGCAACCGAGCTGATGATGCCGGCGATATCCATGCCGCCGCCAGTCGCGCCGCCGAGAACCATGCCGAGGAGCTGGCCGCCGATGCCGCCGCCGGCGATGCCGGCCAGCGAGTTGCCGATGGTCCCGAGGCTTGCCTGCGGCATCAATTTGCCAGCGACATTACCACCAAGCGCGCCCGAACCGAGCTGGATGAGGAGAGGCAGAAGGGCTTCCATGGGATTATCCTTTGATGTTGCCGCCGACGGGCCGGAGGAATTCCCGCTGTCGCGCTGCAGCGTTGAACCGGACTTTGCATGCGTGCAAGCACATGCAACCGCCTGTCCCTTGTTTCCAACCAGCGGTGGATGACAGTGCCATGCCAAAAATGCGCAAGAAATCTGACTTGCCGACAAAACCCTGCGCCACCTGTGGACTTCCTTTCGCGTGGCGAAAGAAATGGGAAAAGGTCTGGGACGAGGTGAAATACTGCTCCGACCGCTGCCGGGCCGATGCAAAGTCCAGGGTGCCTCGCGCATGAGCGGTTCGCTGCGTTTTATCCTCGGCGACCAGCTCACACGTGAGGTCTCTTCACTGCGAGGGCTCGATCCGGCCAGTGACGTCGTTCTCATGGTGGAGGTCTCGGGCGAGGCGACCTACGTGCGCCATCACAAGCAGAAGATCGCCTTTCTTTTCAGCGCCATGCGCCATTTTGCGGAATCGCTCGCGAAACAGGGCGTGAAAGTCGATTACATCCGCCTCGACGACCCTGCGAACACCCATTCCTTCACCACCGAGCTGGAGCGCGCGATCGCGCTGCACCAGCCGTCCGAGGTCATCGTGACCGAGCCTGGCGAGTGGCGGGTTTGGGAAATGATGCTCGACTGGCGCGAGCGCTTCGACATCCCCGTGCACATCCGCGGAGACGACCGCTTCGTCGCCAGCCGTGACGAGTT
>JBOFUS010000639.1:0-3283 GCA_051652685.1 Beijerinckiaceae bacterium | reverse complement strand
TGAAGGCGGTCAAGCGCTACAAGGCGAAGGCGGCTGCAGCGGCGCTGATGGACGTGAACACCGGCGAGATCATCTCCCATGTTTCGCTGCCGGACTACGATCCCAACCAGCCGGCCACCGGCCAGAACGAGAACGCCATAAACCGCCTTCAGGTCGGCGTCTTCGAGATGGGCTCGACCTTCAAGGCGCTGACAACGGCGATGGCGATCGATTCCGGCAAGTATGGTCTCAACTCCACCTTCGATGCGCGCCAGCCGCTGCGCTATGGCAAGTTCAAGATCGGGGATTTCCGGGGCAAGGGCCGCGTGCTCAGCCTGCCGGAGGTCTTCGTCTTCTCCTCCAATATCGGCACGGCGCGCATGGCGCTGGGCGTCGGTGTGGAAGGGCACAAGGCTTTCCTGCGCAAGATGGGCCAGCTTGACCGCATGATGACGGAACTGCCCGAGAGTTCCATGCCGCTCGTGCCCCGCAACTGGGGCGAACTGAACACCATCACCATCTCCTTCGGCCATGGTCTTGCGGTGGCACCGTTGCAGGCGCTCAGCGCCACGGCGGCGCTGGTCAACGGCGGCTTCATGATCCCGCCGACCTACATCAAGCGCACGCCGGAAGAGGCGAAGGCCCTGGCAAAGCGCGTCATCAAGCCGGAGACATCGGAGGCGATGCGCTATGTCATGCGCCTCAATGCCGAGAAGGGCAGCGCACAACGCGCCAACATCCCCGGATACTTTGTCGGCGGCAAGACCGGCACGTCCGAGAAGGTCGTCAAGGGCCGCTATTCCAAGGACAAGGTGCTGACCTCGTTCATGGCCGTGATGCCATCAGACAAGCCGCGCTACCTGCTGCTGACCATGCTCGACGAGCCGGAGGGCGTGCCGGAAACCATGGGCCAGCGCACGTCCGGCTGGAACACGGCTCCCACCTCGGGCTACATCATCGAGCGGATCGCCCCCATGCTCGACATGACGCCCCGTTTCGAGACCCCCACTGCGCCGTTCCCCATGGCATCGCGCATCCACACCTGGAACCCGAGATAAGGGCACCAACGTGAATGCGGCCGCGACACCAAGCCTGACACTCGCCGAGCTTCTGGCCCATGCCGGTCTGGAACGCCCGCTTGATGTGGCGCTGGCCGGCCTCGCAGTGCAGGGCATCACCGCCGACAGCCGCAAGGCGGCGCCGGGTATCGTCTTCTTTGCCATGCCGGGTGCCAAGGCCGACGGCCTGAGCTTTGCGGCGAAAGCGGCGGAAGCGGGTGCCATCGCCATCGTGGCGGACCGTTTGCCGGACGGGCATCCCGGCATTCCCGTTCTTGTCGTGAGCGCAGCGGCAGGCGGTGCGCGCGCCGCACTCGCCAGGGCAGCAGCGCGGCTGCACGCCGGTCAGCCGGAAACAAACGTCGCAATCACCGGCACCAGCGGCAAGACCTCCTGCACCGTCTTTCTCCGCCAGATCTGGGCAAAGGCCGGGCTTGCGGCGGCCAGCCTTGGCACCATCGGCTACGTCACGCCGAAGGGCGCGACCTATGGCTCGCTGACGACGCCAGACCCGGTGGAACTCCACGAGACGTTGGCCATGCTGGCCGGCGAGGGTGTGACGCATCTGGCCATGGAGGCCTCTTCTCACGGGCTGGACCAGCGCCGCATGGACGGCGTGAAGCTCGCCGCCACGGGCTTCCTCAACCTGTCGCGCGATCATCTCGACTATCATCCGACGATGCAGGACTACTTCAAGGCCAAGATGGGCCTATTCACACGGCTGGCACCGGCGGGGTCGACGGCAGTCATTGCGGGCGGCAATCCGTGGCGCGACAAGGCGGTCGCCGTGGCGAAGGCGGCAGGACTTATGCCTCTGGTTGTTGGCGGGCGCGGCGCGGATATCGCCATTCTCCGCACGCGCCGCAGCGCCATCGGGCAGGACATGTTGGTGAGTGTTCACGGTCGCCGGCATGACGTGCGCCTGCCGCTGATCGGGGCATTTCAGGCCACGAATGCGCTTTCTGCCGCAGCGCTCGCCATGGCGACCGGTGTCCGCGAGGAGGACGCCATGGCTGCACTTGCAGCGCTCGCTGGCGTGCCCGGCCGCCTGGAGAATGTAGGCCACGTCGCCGGCGCACCGGTGCTGGTCGACTACGCCCACAAGCCGGCGGCGCTGGAGCAGGTGCTGAAAATTCTGCGGCCCTACGCCACGGGACGCCTCATCTGTGTCTTTGGTTGCGGTGGTGACCGCGACCCCGGCAAGCGCCCGATGATGGGCGAGATCGCGGCCCGCCTCGCAGATGTCGTGATCGTGACGGACGACAACCCGCGCAGCGAACCGCCCGCCGCCATCCGGGGCGCCATCCTCGCGGCCGCGCCCGGCGCACGCGAGATCGGTGATCGCGGGGCAGCCATTGCGGCGGCGGTCGATATGCTCGCCGCTGGCGATGTGCTGGCTATCGCCGGCAAGGGCCATGAGGAAGGGCAGATCGTGGCCGGCGTGACACTGCCCTTCTCGGATCATGCTGCGGCCCGCGTCGCCATCCGCGCACGGGGCGGAGAAACCACGGAATGACGATGCTCTGGACCCACGACGAACTTCTTGCCGCCATGGAGGCGACGCTTGTCGGCGCGCCGCCGGCCGGCGTTTCCGGCTTGTCCATCGATACCCGCACGATCGTGGCGGGCGATTTGTTCTTCGCGCTCCACGGCGAGAACCGCGACGGACATGGGTTCGTGGCTGCCGCGCTCGACGCGGGTGCCGCCGCCGCTGTCATCACCGCTCCAAATATCGAGGCGCTGAAGGCGAATGGCGCGCTCTATGTCGTCGATGATGTGCTGGCTGCCATGGAGCGGCTGGGACGCGCGGCACGGGCGCGCATCGCAGGCCGCGTGGTGGCAATCACCGGCTCGGTCGGCAAGACCAGTACCAAGGAAGCGCTGCGGCACGCGCTGGCGAAGCAGGGCCGCACACATGCGTCCGTCGCCTCGTACAACAACCATTGGGGCGTGCCGCTCACGCTGGCGCGGATGCCGCGCGACACGGAATTCGCCGTGATCGAGATCGGCATGAACCACCCGCTCGAGATTTTGCCGCTGGCCGCCCTTGCCCGGCCCCATGCGGCGGTGATCACCACGGTGGAGCCGGTCCATCTGGAGCATTTTGCCTCGCTCGCCGCCATCGCCGATGCCAAGGGCGAGATTTTCGTCGGCATCGAACCGGGCGGTGTGGCCATCATCAACCGTGACAATCCGCATTTCGAGCGCATGAAGGCCCATGCGCAGGCCTCGCGAGCCGGGCGGAT
>JBOFUS010000638.1:0-7599 GCA_051652685.1 Beijerinckiaceae bacterium | reverse complement strand
TCATGGCCGAAAGGGCAGGAGCGCAACCAACGATCAGGCGTTTTGTCACGATAGCCGCGACGCACACCGTGCAGGATTCCGGCCTTCTCGCGGTGCTGGCAGAGGCCTTCATCGCGCAGACCGGGGTAGCGGTGCGTTTCGTCGTGTTCGGTTCCGGCCAGGCGCTGGACGTGGCGCGGCGCGGCGATGCGGATGCCGTGCTGTCGCATCTGAGACCCGAGGAAGACAGCTTCATCGCCGGGGGCTTTGGCCTCGCCCGCCGGCCGGTGATGTACAATGATTTCCTGCTTGTCGGGCCACGCGCTGATCCGGCTGGCATCGCGGGCAAATCGGACGCGGCACGGTCGCTCTCGCAGATCCTCGCGCGCGAGGCACCTTTCGTGTCGCGCGGCGACCGCTCGGGCACGCATGCAGCGGAGCTTGCACTCTGGCGGCGGGCTGGTCTTGATGTTCGCGCCTTTCGCGGCGGCTGGTACCGCGAGATTGGCCAGGGCATGGGCGCAGCACTGAACATGGCAGCATCGCTGTCGGCCTATGCGCTCACCGATCGCGGTGGCTGGCTTGCCTTCCGCAACCGTGGCGAACTGGCGGTTCTGGTGGAGGGTGATCCGATGCTGCGCAATCAGTATGCCGTCATTGCGGTCCATCCGGCGCGTCATCCCCATGTCCGCGCCGCTGAAGCCATGATCTTCGCCGATTGGCTGACGGGGCCGGACGGCCAGCGTGCCATTGACGCTTTCAGAATCCAGGGCGAGCGGCCGTTTATCCCCAACGCCGGCGAGCCGGGGGCGTGAGGTCGGCTGTCAAGGATCGTGAGATCGGGGCGTTTTCTTGGCCGGAGCCCACGCGATGAGCCGTCCCCGGATCATCTCCCTGACGTCCGACGTCCTGCGCGACGCGGGCGAGCGCGCGGGCCTGCCACCAGCATTGCTCGCGCTGCTGCCGCGCTTCGGAAACCTTTTCGCGCTGGTCTCGGCTGACGCGCCGGGGTTGGCCTGCTTCGGTGGCGAGCTGCGGCTTGACGCCGCCGAAACCGCAATCCACGGCCGCGCGACCATGAGCGCGACGGGTGCCGGCTTTGATCCGGCGGCAGCGCTGACGTCACTGCTGGGCGAAGCGGCGGATCTGCTTTCGCCCTTCGAGCGTGAGGGGGATCTCCTCGACAACGCGGGCTTGCCAGCTGTGGCAGGCGGCTGGATGGAGGCGCTTGTTGCAGCGGCAGGTGGCCCGCTCGACTGGGTGGCGGGGCGCGATGTGGCAAGCGATGCCAGCGTCCGGGTTCCGGCCGATCTTGCGCTCCGCCGTGCGAAGGGGCGCAGACGGCTCGATGTCCGCCACGCGCTCTCGTCCGGCGTTGCGGCCGGCGCAACGGCGGAGGCAGCGCTGGAGCGGGCGACACTCGAGCTGATCGAGCGGGATGCCATGGCGCGCTGGTGGCAGGAAAGCACTTCCGCTCGCGGCCTGGCA
Organism: Beijerinckiaceae bacterium; assembly: GCA_051652685.1. Lineage (GTDB taxonomy): Bacteria > Pseudomonadota > Alphaproteobacteria > Rhizobiales > Beijerinckiaceae > JADCCX01. Next base: position 6,132 of record JBOFUS010000638.1, on the reverse strand, counting down.
GAAGGTTCGGAGGCGGCGGAGGCGTTCGGACGCAGCCTCGCACGGCTGCGCGGTGATCTTGCCAACAGGCCGGCCATCGCGTTGATCCTGCCCTCGCCAGCCGGTGTTCCGGTGGCGGCTGTCGTTTCGCGCGGCATGGATGGGCGTGGCCTTGCCTGCGGTGCTGCGGCGCGCGGCGGCATTGTTGCCGCGCTCGATGCCGCCCTTGTCGAGATGGCCCAAATGGAGATGTCCGCTCCGGTGGCGAGGATGAAGGCTGAAAGTGTCGGAGAAGACGGGCTCGATGCTGCCGACCGGCGGCATCTGGACCGTGCCACACTCGACGTCCTGTCGCTTCCACAGCTGCGTCCGTCGGGCAGGCCGATAACGACTGCGGATGCTCCGATGGTGCAGGGTTTGATCGCGTCGCATGTCGCGGCGCGTGGCATCGCGTTGACGGCTGTGAACCTCAGCCGCGCCGATATCGGTGTGGCCGCGATGCGGGCGATGTCGCCCGATCTGCGTCCGTTCGTGTTCACCGAAGGTGTTCCCTCGCCGTATTGACGGTCACCAGATGACGCTCGGTTGACGCTGCTGCGTTTGGTGCCGGCCGATCAGTGTCCTTCGGGAAGGGGACGCTGTGGATGGTTTGGCGACACAGTGGGGATCCATGCCGCAGACCGGCCTCAGTCATGTCGCACATGTGCAGCGCGGCGCGCCAAACCTGCTGGGTGAACCCGACGGTGCAGCCGGGGATGAGCATCTTTGCCCAGCCGTCCACACGCCGCGCGCGCTCGATGTGGCCCCGGCGCAGCGGGCCGTCCTGCACGCGCGCGTCGGCCGCATCTCCGAGGCCATGGACCGCGCTCCTTTTTTCGCCGATGTGCTCCAGGGAGGTCATGATCCGCAGGACAATCCGGAGACTCCGGCAGGCTATACCTACCTCCTGCAGTTCATCGCCCATGACGTCGTGCAATCCGGTGGTGCGCTCGGTATTGCGGCAAGCCGGGGGAGATACGCCAACGGGCGCGGCCGGCCGCTGATGCTCGACACACTTTACGGCGCGGGACCCGACGGCGCGCCGCATCTCTACCAGCCGCTGGCCAACGACCGGGGACCACAACCGCGCCCGGAGATCGGCCTCATGTCGCGCAAGCTGCTGGCCGTTGGCCCGCAGACGGACGCTGCGCTGAAGCCTGCCCACGCCATCTGTCTGCCGTGGCGCGATATCGCCCGCGACAACCAGAAATTTGGCGATCCGACCTATCCGTTGATCGGCGACATGCGCAACGATGCGCATGCGGTCATGTCGCAGCTGACGCTGCTGTTCCACCTGCTGCACAACCATGTGATGCAGGAGGTCGATGCCGGGCTGGCTGCTGCAGGCATGCCCACGCCGGATGTCGAGACGGCGGGCCGCGCCTTCACCTGCGCGCGCGCCACAACGACGCTTCTCTACCGCCGGCTGATCCGCCGCGATGTTCTTCCGCGCGTCTTCGACCGTGAGACCATCGAGGCCTATGAGGCAAACGATGGATTGCCGCTGCTGGGCCGGTTCGGGGAAGTTCCTGTCGAGTTCAGCCGCGCAGCCTTCCGTTTTGGCCACGCGATGGTCAGGGATCATTACCGGGTCAACGCGCTGCCCTTTGTCTCCGACGATGGGCCAGGCCTTTTCCAGACCAGCCGGCGGCGCGGCGGCAAGCTGCCGCTTGACGAGGACTGGATGGTCGACTGGGCCTTCTTCTTCGATCTGTCGGAAGCGGGCGGACCGGCGCGACCGGATGGCTTCAATGTCAGCCGGCGCATCGGTCCGGGCTATCCGGAGATCTTCCAGAAGCCGAACGCCTATACCGCGCCCACTGACCATGACCGGCCGGGGCTTGCGCATCGCGATCTTCTGGCTGGTGGCTATTCGGCCATGTGGACAGTGACGGCGCTCAGGCGGGAGCTTGGCGCGCGCCTGACAGCAGTCAACCACGGAGCGCTGGCGGCGCGCTTGCCCACGTTTGCTGCGCCATGGCGCAACGGGCTGCAGGCATGGCTTGCAGCCAACCAGGCGCCGGGTTCTCCGGTCGCCGATTTTGCCTCACTTGCTGCCGATCCTCCCCTGTTGCTGGCGCTGCTGATGGAAGCTGCGAGCACCAGGCTGGACGACGGCTCGCCCGGACCCAATGGCCGCACGCTTGGCCCGCTCGGTTCGCTGCTGGCGGCCGAGACGATCTATGGTGCGCTGCGCAAGGAAGAGGTGGTCGCCGGCGAATGGGCATTGTCATTGCCCGACGCGATCAGTGCCGCTTCGGCCGAGACGCTGGGCATGCCACGTCTGCTGCCGCGCCTGATGGCGCTTGGCGCGGATCCGATGACCATGCCGCGCCTGCTGCTCTACATGCGTTCCGCGGGGCTCTTCACCTGAGGGATGCTGTCACCGAACCCCCGGATGCTGGCGACATCCGGGCTTCCGACCATCGCCAGAAAATGATTTGAGGAGCGAGAAATGCCAGCCGACAATACCTTCATGCGTGCATTCACCGTCAGCGACGCCGTCACCTGGGGCAAGCTGGTCAAGTCATGGGCGACGGGCGAGTCCCGCTTCCCGGCGGGTACATTCGGCGACGGCATGATGCCGCCGAAGATTCCGCAAAGCGTCGACGAACTGAAGGCAGCCTGCAAGACCGTTGGTCTTGACGTGACGCTGGCCGACTTCATCAAGGAGATCGCCGTGATGCAGTATAGCCCCGGCACGCTTGCCATCCGCCTGCCGCCGCGCGATCTGGTGAAGCGCAGCGAAGCGAGCTTCAATGCAGACGCTGACGGTTATCCCCTGCCGCAATTCTACAGCGACTTCTTCGATGTGAAGGGTGGCCCGGCCAACGCCGCGCAGAAGCAGAGCTTCCATGACGCGCGCATCGGCGAGTACAGCGTCAACAGCTGCGGCTGATCAGTAGCCCGCGACAAACCTGGCCGCGCCGACAGGAATGCCGGCGCGGCTAAAGCCTTCTGTTGCCCGTTTCCAGGCGTCCTCGGTGGCGTAGGGAAACAGGTGCAGGAACCATTCCGCCGTCGATTTCGTTGTCGGAGGCTCGTCGCCAAACCATCGGCTTGCAGCAAAGCTGACGAGATCTTCCATTTCCTTGCGCGCCTGGGCCGCACGACCAAGCTGGCCAAGAGCTGCGATCCGCCATCCGGGTGCCGAGGGGATTACGCGGCCTGCGATGCCGGCCGCCTCGACGCAGGCTTCGAGGTCGCCGCAAAGAAAATGAACCTGCGAGAGATAGGCCCAGTGCAGCGCCGTGGGCACGACGCACAGCTCCAGCGCCTGCCGCGCCATGCGGTCGGCTGCTTCCAGATCACCGCGCGCTGCGGCACCCAGACTGCTTGAGATCATCGTCCAGGTATCGGTGTCGTTCAGTTCCTGCGCCAGCGAATGATGCACGCCCGCGCGGGCATGCTGGCCGCTGTTGGCGTAGGCCCAGCCGAGACACAGGTGTGAACGGCTGTCGACAGGGTCGAGCCTTGCGGCTTCCGTTGCCGCTTCAAAGGCCTCACGGGTTTGTTCCGTGCTGCGCCTGCGGCCGGGGTAAGTGAAATGCGCGCTGTTGTGGGTCTGCGCAAGCGAGCTGTAGGCTGGCGCAAAGGCGGGATACTCGTCGGTAATCCGACGCAGCAGGGCCACGGACTGGTCGAAGGAATCGGGTTCCCAGGTGTTTCGCAGGGCCTGCGCCTTGAGCCAGAGATCATAGGCAGTGGAGCTTTCCGCAGCGCGGTGGCTGGCAAGTGCCAGACGCTCCGAGGAGATATGCACGTTGAGCACGGCCGCCAGCCGGCGCACCACGGTTTGCTGCGCCTCCAGCCATTCATCCAGCACGAGGGAAATCCGCTCGCTCCAGAGATAGATGCCGGTGACGTTCTCGCGCAGCATCAGCGAGAGTTTCATCTCGCCCTGCGACTGGTAGGCACTCGCCTCGATGACGTATTCCTCGCGGTTGAGCGCAGTGGGAATCGGCGATGCCGCACCATCACGCACCAGCCACTCGCGGAAGCGCACGAGGCTCGCGATCAGATCGCGCCGGAACCCGTGCACGAGGTAGTGGTTCGCGGCGGGCGCGCCGCTGGTGTCGAAGGCGGCGATGGACAGCAGCAGCTTGTTAGGAGCCACGAACATCGGCGGTGCCGGCGTATCCACCGGGGCCGGACGCCGAGGCGTGGCGAGGACTGCCGGTGCGGCGACCGGTGCGCCGCCGGCCACCTCTTCCGTACCCAGCTTCAGCGCCGCGAAGTACTCCTGTGTGGCCCGCGAGGGCTCCGTATCATATTCGTTTTCGAGGAGTTCCCAGAGCGACTTGTAGGCCCCGAAAGCGCCGCCCAGGTCGCCCTGTGTCACCCGCGACGCCATGACAGCGCGCACCGCGACCTCATGTGTCGGATCGATCGCGAGAAGGGCGCGGGCAAGGCCCTCGTCTTCAAGCCGGGCCGAAAGAGCGGCCTCGAAGGCGCGCACGAATTGCCCTTCCAGGGCGCGACGGCGGGCGCCCAGCCAGCCGCTGAAGGCGGGATCAACACTTTCCAGCGCGCCAAGCATGTCCTCGAAGGGATCGACGGACTCAAGAAACACGGGGTGTACCTCGCCGCCGCGCGCGGCAGAAAGCGCTTCGGCCACATCGATCCTCAGCATCGCGGGCTGGATGCCCACGGAAAGTTTGTCTGTCAGGAGAGGGGGGGCCCCGGCGGCCGCGAGCCCACTGTTCACCTCGTAGAGCGCCTGGCGCAGCGAGCCCCGCGCCTTCTCCTCGTCCGCCTCGCTCCACAGGAGGCCCGTCAGGCGGTCGCGCGGTGCTGAATGCCCGTCCGTCAGCGCAAGGAGCGCCACCAGCGCCTGCGACTTGCGCTTGGCGATGGTCACAGGCGTTCCGTTCAGGCTGATGCCGAAATGGCCGAAGAGCCGGATGTCAAACATTTTATCCGCTGTTCATCTGTTTCGCCGCAGTCAACCGACGAAAACGGCATGACGGGCGACAATAGAGCCCGATATGATGGATGCGTCAATCGAATGACACAATCGCAGATACGTTGCGTCAACCCATTGTTTTTCGGGGGAAACGGGGAAGCGAATTGACAGCTGCCGGCTACAACCCCGCGGCCTTTGTCAGATTGACGCGGAACCTCTCCCGCCGGCGCTGATAGCGGCGCGTCATTTCGGCCGAGGCATGGCCGAGCTGGCGCTGGACGTGGGCTTCATCCACCTCTGCGGAGGAGGCCAGTCCGGCCCTGAGCGAATGGCCGGCGAAAAGCAACCGACGCTCAGCCTCGGGCAGATCGCCACGGATGCCTGCGGCGAGCGCGGTCTTCTGCACAAGGCGCGCCACGTGACGGTCGGTCAGGCGCTCGGCGCGCACCTTGCTGTTGGCTTCGTCCATCGGGCGGAAGACAGGACCATGGGCGATGCGCGCCAGCCTGAGCCAGACCTCCAGCGCATGCACCGGACAGGTCGCGTCTCGCGAGCCGCGACCGATCTCGACAGTGCGCCAGCCGGTCTTGCCCCGGATGGTCAGCAGCGCGCCATCGGCAACGATCTCGATCCAGCCACCGCCATCCGTGGTTTGCTCCTGGCCACAATCAAGCCCCGTGATCTCGGACCGGCGCAGGCCACCTGCGAAGCCGACAAGCAGGATGGCCCTGTCGCGGCAGCCGCGCAGGTCCTGTTCCAGAGCCGCGCACATGGCGAGGATATCCTCGGCGAAAAGCGCTTCCTTCTGTTTCGGCGGACGGCCATGGCGGCGGCGGATGCCCGCCATGACGTCGACGATATGCCGGTCCTGGCGGGGCAGGGGAGTGCCGGCCGAGCGAAACCGCGCCGTGATGGCCGCCAGCCGCCGCTCGATGGTTGCGGCGGAGAGCGGCTTCATGCCCGGTCCGTCGCCGGCCGCTGACGCTGTCAGGAAAAGGCCGATCGTCTGCGGATCGGGAGACAGCGCATCAAGTCCGCGTCGGCGGCACCAGCTTTCGTACTGTTTCCAGTCGGAGGCGTAGGCCCGCGCGGTGTTGGCGCTGTCCTTCGCTGCAGCGTAGTCGCGTGCCGTTTCGGCAAGGCGTGCAAGGCCAGGGGAAGGGAAAGCGACAGCTGGCGTCGCCGGGACAACAGCCTGAGGTGCTTTC
>JBOFUS010000637.1:0-1996 GCA_051652685.1 Beijerinckiaceae bacterium | reverse complement strand
ACCGTGCCAGGGGCAACAACGGCAGCATCGATCCGTGCATAGGCTGACCAGCCTCCCATCAACACAAATGTCAGCACAATCAGGGAGTATCCCGCCAAAGCAGGACTGCGCCAATTGGCGTTTATTTTCGGAGAGGTTGTCTTCGAAGTGGTCATGAATTCAGCACCTTGGTCAAAACTATCAGGTTAACTTGCAGTGCGGCAGATTTACTGAACTTCTTAATTTGCAGCAGCAACACGTCGTAGCGGGATAGCCTGGTTTGCTGCAGCGGCGAGCTTTGGTAAAACCTCATCGCGAGGGCCAAAGGCGTGAACCTGTCCGTTCGTCAGCACGAGCACTTTGTCCACCGCAGCAAGTATGTTCGTCTTGTGCGTGACAAGGATAACGGTTCGTTTTTGTTCCTTGATATGCTGCAAGGCAGACATCAAGGCCGCCTCGCCGTCGGCATCGAGATTTGAGTTTGGCTCGTCAAGGATGATCAAGGCAGGCAGCTTGTACATCGCACGCGCCAACCCGAGGCGTTGGCGCTGGCCGCCGGAAAGGCCTGCTCCGCCTTCGCCGATGATCGTGTTGTAGCCGTCGGGCAGCTTCTGGATCATGTCATGCACGCCGGCCATTTGGGCAGCGGTAATGACGGCCTTATCGTCGATTTCACCGAGGCGAGCGATATTCTCGGCGATTGTGCCGGCGAAAAGCTCCACCTCCTGCGGCAGATAACCGATATTCCGGCCAATCTGCTCGGGATCCCAGTGCGAAAGCTCTGCACCGTCAAGGCGCACCGCACCGCCCAGAACGGGCCATACACCAACAAGAACCCGCACAAGTGACGATTTTCCAGCGGCAGACGGACCAATGACGGCAAGCGCGTCGCCTGGCTGAAGCGCGAACGAGACGTTGAACAGAACCCGGGACTGGCTCATCGGCGGAGCGGCCGTCACCTGCTCGAAACTCACCTGACCCGTAGGCTCAGGCAATGTCAGCTTGTCGGCTGGTTCCGGCGCTGCGATGAGCAATTCCTTGATGCGTCGATATCCGATCCGCGCGCCGATGAAGCCTTTCCAGCTACCGACCGCTGCCTCAACAGGTGCGAGCGCCCGCGTCATCAGGATCGATGCCGCAATCATTGCGCCGGGCGTCACCTCCTGTTTGATCGCCAGATAGGCCCCAAGCCCCAGTATGACGACCTGCAGGAATGCGCGCGTGAACTTGGTGGCGGCGACAAGTGAACCAGCCTTGTCACTGGCTGCCGCCTGCCAGCCGAGAACATTGTTATGCTCCGTGCGCCAGCGATCATGCAGTGGCCCGATCATCGACATTGCGTGTGCAACCTCAATGTTGCGAATGCCTGCACTCACGCGCTGATTGGCTGCCATCGAGTTCCGTGCTGCATGATTGAGGGGGGAGCGTGTCGCCAGTTCATTCAACAGTGCCAGGACAAGAATTGACACCGCGCCGCCGACCGCCGCCCAGCCAAACCAGGGATGCAGCATAAAGCACGCTGCCACGAAGATCGGGATCCATGGCGCGTCAAAGAAGGTGATGAAACCTGCACCGGTCGAAAATTCGCGGACATTGTCGAGATCGCGCAAGGCCTGAGCGTTGCCGGCCTGGGGCGCCTTGACCGACTGGCGCATCATTGCCCGGAAAAGCGGATCGCGCACTTTGTCATTGAACAAAAGCCCGAGGCGCACCAGGATTGCCGAACGGAACCGCTCAAGCAAAGCATAGACAACCAGAAGGTAAGCAGCCAGCAATGTAATGAACAGCAAGGTCAGTTCGTTGCGACTGGTTATGACTCTGTCATAGACCTGCAGCATGTACAGCGGCCCAACAAAGGCGAGCAGGTTTATAAAGAAGCTGAAAACAATTGCCGTAGAAAAGCCGGCCCGCGTCGCCTTAAAGGCAGCGGACAAGGCGTCACTCCCGCCCCGACGAGAATCCTGCTTCATTTCTCAGCCCACCCCAGCCTGAACCCAGGCACCAATAAGACACAACG
>JBOFUS010000636.1:0-8871 GCA_051652685.1 Beijerinckiaceae bacterium | reverse complement strand
TGGGCCTTGATGATCGCGGCGAGATTGCCGAGGGCAAGCGGGCTGATCTTTTGCTGGCGCGGCAGGGTGACGACGGGCTTGAAATAGCCGCCACCATCGCCGGCGGGCGGCTGGCCTGGCTGGGGGATGCGGGGCGGCTCCGGGCGGCGTAGGCAGTTATTCTCTCAACGCTCCACAACCACCTTATCGAACCGCGCAAGATACCCCTCGTCCACAGTCACGCCCAGCCCCGGCCCTGTTGGCACCGGCATCACACCATCCCGGATCGTCATCTCCAGCGGATCATGCAGCAGCGCGTAGTGCGCCTCCTTGCGAAACGGGAATATCTCCAGAATGCCCGCGTTGGGGCACGCCGCAGCAACCTGGATTGATGCCGCTGTCAGCAGCGGGCTGGCACAATTGTGCGGCTGGATCGAAAGACCGTAGGTCTCGGCCATGGCTGCGATGCGCCGTGTTTCGGCGATGCCGCCGGCCAGACCCACGTCCGGCTGCAGCAGATCGAGGCACTGGCTCTCGACCCATGGCCGGAAGCCTGCCCTCAGATAAAGCCGTTCGCCGGCCGATAGCGGCGCGTCGACGCCGTCGCGCACGCGTTTCATGCACTCCACGTTCATGGCGTCCACCGGTTCCTCCACATAAGCCGGTTTCAGCGCCTCAATCGCGCGGATGAAGGCGATGGCGGACGGAGGCCCCAGATTCGCGTGGAGATCGAGCCAGAGGCCGACATCCGGCCCAATGGCACCACGCACGGCTTCGGTCAGCGCGACACCGAACTTCAGCCGCTCCGGAGTAAGCTCCCGCTTCGGTCGGTCAGGCGTGCCGTCGGGCGCACGCTTCAGCGGATCGAACTTGAGGGCGCTGAAGCCCTTGTTCACCACCATCCGCGCCGCTTCCGCATGCTCTTCCAGCGACGTCGCCTCGTAGAACCAGGCGTTGGCATAGCAGGGAAACGCCTCATGGCAGCGCCCGCCGATCAGGTCATAAACGGGAACGCCAAGCGCGCGTGCCTTGAGATCGTGCAATGCGATATCGATGGCGCTCATCGCGCCATAAATCACGGGGCCGCCGCCCTGCGCCCAGAGCGACAGGCGGTAGAGCGTATCGAAGATCGCATCCGTGCGGAACGCATCGGCTCCCACGAGGAAGCGCCGCGCCATCTCCTCGATCATTGCCGCGCCGGCCTTCGCGCCAAGACCATAGGCCAGCGCCAGCTCGCCAAAGCCCGCGAGATCACCGGCGGTGATCCTGACGATCACCGCCTTCAGCTTTCCCGCTCCTATCCGCTCCTGATCCAAGAGGAATATCTCGACGCGGTCGATCCTGAGGGGCGAGATTGTGCGTGGAGCGCTCATTCTCCATTCGTGCCATCGCTGGCAAGGCGATGGCAATGGCGTTCGGCGTCGTTCAAGCCGAACGCTATCGCAGGAGACCGTTAGCCCGGACGGAACGCCGGCGTCGCAAGACGCCTCAGCGGCCGTTTGCCGCCTGCGGGCTCATCAGGCTGGACATGGTCTGGAAGTTCTTGCGCGCGATGTCGGCGAGATGGTTCATCTCCTCGGCATAGTCCGACGAGACTTTCTCCATGAACTTGCGCTGCATGTCGGCGGCCTCTCCCACATCGTGGCAATGCACCACGCCGCTGAGAAGTTCGGCCTGTGCCTTCATGCGGCGGCTGATGAAGGTAAGAAACTCGGCGCTCGTATCGAGATTGCACTCCATCATCTTCTTGGGAAGTTCCATCGCGGTCGCCACGCCGCCCTGCACATTGCGGGCGATCTCCTCGGCATTTTTCGGCATTTCCGGCAGTACGCCCGGCGCAGCGGCGGTTTTCGATGTGGACATGACGTGTGTCTCCAAGGTGCGGTTGTCTGAACAGCCTCCCGACCAACCATCGCGCGATCTGCGTCCTGCCGCTTGAGGCAGGTCAAACAGACTGTGCGTCACACGGCGCACCAAGCATCGACAGCATCGATGCAACTGGCCGTGCGCTCCCGCCCCCACGGCCCGCCGATGGACTGAACCGAAGGCCGGGAGAGGAAATCACCATGCAGACGAGCGCCATCCGCGACATCTTCATCCCCTTCTCGCCAGACCGGAAGGGCGCGCTGACGCCGGCCGTCGCCTACGGCCTGTCGATGGCGCAAACACTTTCCGTCCATGCGACACTCCGATTGCTGGGCCATCGCTTCGATGCGCCCTACAGCCTCGCGCCGCAGTTTGTCGGCTCACTGGTCACCCCCGCCAATGCGGAAGAGAAGAAGCGCATGGGCCACGCGGAGGAGGCGCTGCGTGCCAGGCTTCCAGGTGTCGGCATCACCTATGATCTGGCGGCCGCCCAGCTCAGCGAGGGCGAACTCGTCGATCTCGCTGCCTTCCAGGCGCGGCTGCACACGCTTTCGGTAGTTGACAACCCGGAGAGCTTTTTCGTTGCCGGTCGCGCGCTGGTCGAGGAACTCCTGTTCCAGACCGGCCGGCCGCTGATCGTGGTGCCGGAGGGCGTGATGACGTTCAGCGCGCGCCGTGTGGTCGTGGCCTGGGATGGCACGGCGCGTGCTGCGCGTGCGCTCAACGACGCGCTGCCGTTGCTGACCGGTGCGGACTACGTGGAGATCCTGTCCGTGATCGATGAGAAGGACCTGTCAAAGAGTGTGCCGGGAGCCGAGGTCGCGCCCCATCTGTCGCGCTATGGAATCGAGGTAACGGTGGCGGACGTGGCCCGCAAGGACAGTGACGCGGGCACCGCCATCCGCGAGCGGGCCACGCTGGTGGGTGCCGACATGATCGTGATGGGTGCCTTTGCGCATTCCCGCTGGCGGCAGATGGTCATGGGGGGCGTCACGGATTCCATGCTGCGCGCGGCGGAAATCCCCGTGTTCATGTCGCACTGATCGGGAGACCGCTGCCCTTCAAACGAAAGCAAGGACCGGCTTCACCGATGCGGCGAGCCGGTCCGCCGTTAACCCGGACGAAAGATCGCTTGCAAGCCTGCCGTGCAGCCAGACGGCTGCGGCGGCGGCCTCGAAAGCCGGCATGCCCTGCGCCAGATGCGCGCCGACAAGGCCAGAAAGCACGTCGCCGGTTCCCGCGCTTGCGAGTTCCGGTCCCGCGCCATGGTCGATCACGACACGGCCGTCCGGTGCGGCGATCACGGTGTTCGCCCCCTTGAGCACAACGACGCCGGCTGCGAGCCGCGCCGCCGCCAGCGCACGCGCCGGCCGAGCTCCCCGTTCGGCTGCGGTGAGTGATGCGAAGGCCTCGTCATCGGCCAGAACAGGTCCGAAGAGCCGTTCGAACTCGCCTTCGTGCGGGGTCAGGACGCATCTCTCGATGCCGACCGCGCGCGAAAGCTTTCCGGCAAGCGAGGTCAGCGCGTCTGCATCCAGCACAAGGGCAACACCGGCTACGCGGGCCGCATCGATCCGCGCCAGCGTCGCTTCGCCGACCCCGGCGGCGGGACCAATCACAGCCGCCTGAAAGGATCGGGCCACCAGCAGCCGCGCGAAATCATCCGGAGTCTCCGCCTCGGCCAGCATGATGGCCGTGACATGCGCGGCGTGAACGCGCAGCGCCGCCGCGTTGCCCGCGATGGTCACGGCACCTGCGCCGGCCGCCAGCGCGGCAAGGGCCGCGAGCCGCGCAGCGCCCGTGCGGAACTCAGGCCCGCTCACGATAAGGCAGTGACCGCGGCTGTATTTGTGATCTTCCGGCCGGGGCAGCCGGAGCGCCGTGCGCCAGAGATCGGGCGTGTTGTCCAGCACTGGCTTGCGCCTCAGGCGGGCCGCGACGCAGCGACGCGGAAGGTCCGCATGTCGCCGTCAGGATCACGGATCGACACATATTCACCGACCGTGAAGGCGTGTTCGCCCAGCCGGAAACCGACCTCGTCGTCGGCATGCGAACGGGTGTCGTAGTCGATACCCCAGGTCGCCCCGTCCACGCCACCTGGCCGATGCACAAGGTGGCCTCGCACCGGCGGTTCATCGCCCCAGAAACGGCGCACGACACAGGCATTGCGCTTTTCCCTGAAGACGGCGGCGTCAATGCGACCGCTCCCGTCGAGCGGAGCAACGATCTCGTAGCCGTGGCGCATAGAGCCATCGGGAAAGGCCTTCTCACGGGCGAGATGGAGTGTGATCTGATGAAGCGCGGCAGTCATGACGGCGTTCTCGAACGGCTGGTTTGAGCAAGCGGCCAGTCTGCGCCCGAAGTCATGCCGTGCGGTTGATCGCGATCAATAGCGGTGCGGCCGGTTTCCCGAATGCCGCGCGGGATCAGAGATCGAAGAAAACCGTCTCCCGCTCGCCCTGCATGCGGATGTCAAGGCGGTAGACGCCTGGCGCGGTCCGCCGGGCGACCAGCGTTTCGCGCCGCTCGGGCGGGACCAGCGCCAGCACCGGATCGGCCGCGTTGGCCTCCAGCTCGTCGTCGAAATAGAGACGTGTGAAGGCGTGCAGCAGCAGGCCGCGCATCTGCACGATGATGTCGATGCGTGGTGCGTCGCCGGGCACCGCGCTGCCGGGCTTCACTGTCTCGAAGCGATAGTGGCCGGGCTCGCCCGCGCCTGTGCCGCAGCGGCCAAAGCCCGTGAAGCGCGCGTTTGGCTGGCCCTCGCCGGCATACTTGCCCGAAGTATCCGCCTGCATGATCTCGATCAGCGCATCGGCGATGGGTGCGCCCGCGCCGTCGTAGACCATCCCCTCGATGCGGATGCGTTCACCGGCGGTCGTCTCGTCGGCGAGCACGGGACCGGCGAGCGAGGTCCAGGCATAGCCGTATTGCTCCGGCGTCAGGCTGTAGGCGAAGAACGGGCCGACGGTCTGTGCGGGGGTCTGGCCGAGAAGTTTCGGGAGCGGCATCAATGCGTCTCCCAGATCGCTTCGGCTGCGCCGCGCAGCACGATATCAAAGACATAGCCAAGCGCATGGCCCTCGATGGTATCCTCGATGGAGAAGCGCGCAACCATACGGTCCCGCGCCTGTTCCGGCACCCCCTGGAAGATCGGGTCCAGCGCCATCAGCGGATCGCCGGGAAAATACATCTGCGTCACCAGCCGGGTCGCGAGATGGTGGCCGAATAGCGAGAAATGGATGTGGTTCGGCCGCCAGGCGTTGAAATGGTTGCCCCAGGGATAGGCACCGGGTTTGATTGTCAGAAAGCGATAGCGCCCTTCAGAATCCGTCAGGCAGCGACCACCGCCGAAGAAGTTCGGATCAAGCGGGGCCGCGTGCTGGTCGACCTTGTGGATATAGCGGCCGGCGGCATTCGCCTGCCAGATCTCGACCAGCGTGTCAGGAACAGGACGGCCGTTCTCGTCAAGCACGCGGCCCGTCACGACGATGCGCTCGCCCAGCGGTTCGGCCTCCTTGCGGCCATTGACAGTGAGGTCGGCGTCATGTGCGCCAAGCTGATGCTGTCCGAAGACAGGGGCCGACACGGTCGAGAGCGCAGGCTTGAGCGGGATCAGCGGCCGGGTCGGCCCGCGCAGCGCGGTCGAGCGGTAGCCGGGATCGACATAGGCAGGATGGGACGACCAGTCGCGTGGCCGAAGCGGGGGAGCGGACAAGGATTGATCCTCCTGATGTCTAGCGTCTTGGCAAATCTTAACATTCTGGCAAGTCTTCAACGTTTGGGCATGCCGCGTGGACCGGCCATGCGCGCCTGCGCTGTCAGACGCACGCCGGCTTTGGCCGCGCCGTAGCCGGTATAGCCATCGCGCTGCACGATCTCGAAGAAGAAGCCACCGTCAAGCGTTCGCGTGTAGGCCTGCATGAAGCCGCCGCCCTGATCGCGGTCGTGAAGGATGTTGAGGCTGCGCAACCGGTCGATATCATCGGGTGCAAGATCCGTCCGCGCTTCGAGATCGTCGGTGCCAAGCTCCTGAAGCAGGTCGAACTTGCGCTCCGCCCGGTCGAAGGCGCGCGCCCGCCGGGGCTCGGGCAGCCCCTCGAAATCGCGGAAGGGCTGGCAGGTGATGATCGCCATTCCGAGGTCGGCGCAGATACGGCGTACCTCCGAAGGCGAGCCTCGATGGGCGATCAGGTCGTCCTCGAAGATTTCGACGGCCTTGAAACCTGCCGCGGCAATGGCCTCCAGCTTCTCCAGCAGCGTTCCCGAAACGCATACGGTGGCGATGGATGTTTTCATCGGCGTGGCCTCAGTCGTCGATAAGCGCAAGGGCGCGCAGGCGCTCCGGCGTGGTAGTGGGAAAACCGAAGAAGTCGAGATAGGCGGGAATCTGCTCGTACAGCATGTCGAGCCCGATCTGTGTGGCGCATCCACGCGCGCGCGCGGCGGCGACAAAGGCGGTGTCGGTGCGCTTCATCACCACTTCGCCCACGAAGGTTTCTGGCCTCAGTCGCGCCATGTTGACCGGCATCGGATCACCGTCCTCCATGCCAAGCGGCGTCGCATTGACGACGACGTCATGGGGGGCTGGATCGGAATCGCCGACCTCGAATGCAGTCAGCGGAAAATGCGCCTCGAGACGTGCGGCGAGCCCCTCCATCGCGGCATGGTCAAGATCGAAAAGCGTGATGCGCTCCGCGCCCGCCGCCGCCAGTGCCGTGGCAATCGCCGAACCGACGCCACCGGCCCCCACAACCAGCGCGCTCGCGCCTGAAATGCTGCGCCCATGGCGGAGCATGCCGCGGGTGAAACCTTCTCCGTCGAAGAGATCGCCCACCAACGCGCCATCTTCCCGGCGCAGCACCGCGTTGCAGGCCCCGGCGATCCTGACGGTCGTCGATACTTCGTCGAGCATCGCAACCGTCGCGACCTTGAAGGGCATGGTGATCAGCCCACCGCGCAGGTTGGTAAAACGGAAGATCGAACGGAAGGATTCAGCGTAGTTCCCGGCCTGCACACCCATGGGTATCACGGCCGCATTCACGCCAATGCTCTGGAAGTAAGGGTTGTAGATCATGGGCGATTTGAACGTCGTGGTCGGAAACCCGACATGGGCGATCAGAACGGTGTGGCCATCAATCATGGTGGAACGCTTGTCCGGTGCGGTTCAGTCGGCGCGCCTTCAATGCGGCCTTCTCCTTGAAATGGATCAGATAGTGAATTTGTTCAAGCAAGAATTAACTTTTCGTCCCATTTACAGCGGCTTCGAAAGCGTTATCACCACGGGATGATGAAGGACAGAATGTCTCCATCGGAGGCAGGGAAGGCGCTGAACGACCGCCAGGCCCTCTCCCGCAGCCAGTCCTGGACGCAGGACCCGGAAGGTGTTCGCCGTGCCATCCTGTTGGCAGCGCGCGAAGAGTTTGCCGAAAAAGGGCTGAGCGGCACACGCGTGGACGATATCGCCGCGCGCATCGCCACCGCCAAGCGGATGATCTTCTACTATTTCGGCAGCAAGCAGGGCCTCTACATTGCCGTGCTTGAGCAGGCCTATGCCGATATTCGCGCCATCGAACGCGGACTGGACATGTCCGGTTTACCGCCCAGGGAAGCGCTGGCCGAGCTTGTTGGCTTCACTTTCGATTACCATGTGGACAACCCGGCCTTCGTGCGGCTGGTGATGGTGGAGAACATTCATCACGGCCAGCATCTGCGCATGTCCGAGCGGATTGGCAGGCTCAACAGTTCGGCGATCGAGGTGATTCGCGATATCTGCCAGCGCGGCATGGAGGCGGGTGTCTTCCGCGCCGGTGTGAGTCCGGTGGAGTTGCATCTGTCGATCAGTGCGCTCTGCTTCTACAATGTTGCCAACCGCGCGACAGTCCAGCTGGGCTTCGGGATTGACATGGTTGATCCGGAGTTTCGCGGCCGCCGCCGCCAGTGCGTGATCGACATGATCCTGCGGTCCGTCCGCGCTTGAACCGACGTTCAGATCAACCCGACGCTTTCCAACCCGGCCACAGGCAGGAGACGCTGTGCCAGTGGCGACAGCAATCGGTCTGGCTCGCGGACAAGGGCATCGAGCCAGGCCTCACGGTGCACCGTCTCGGCCACATGGCGTGACGCTGCAAGAAGAGCGAGGATCGCGTCGTGGTTGGCCCGGGCAAACCGGCCATATACAAAGCGGAAGCCCTGCTTGTCGCGGCGCATCGCAGTTGGCAGATCATGCAGAACCGGGAAAAGATCGCGCAGCGCGCATTTGTTCCAGCCGCCGGTGAACTTGGACTCGCCCGGCCGCAAGGCCTCGCCAGCCAGCGCCGGATCGAGAAACGGGCTCCGGTTTTCGACGCCGAAGGCCATCGCGTTGCGATCATTCTGCCAGAGCCATTCCTGCATTCTCCCGCCCCGCATGTCGGCCTGAAGCGCGGCCTGGAGCGTGCCGTGGAATCCGGGCAGCGGATCGCGGCCGGGCGAACGGCGGATCACGGTTGCCGCTTCGGGCGTGAGGAAGGCGATATCTTCAGGCGGAAGGGGCTCCAGCGCCGGCAGCGGCAATGGCATGGCAGGATCGCCAGCCAGTGCGAAGGCGGCCAGCGCAGGATCAAGCTGCCCGCCGGCCAGCAGCCCGGCCACCCGGTTCCCATCTCCGGCAATCATCGCGTCACGCAGTGCGAAGCCGGCGTAACGATACCAGTAGCCGCCGAAAATTTCGTCGGCACCCGCCCCGTCGAGCGCGACGCGCACGTCGTCCGCGCCCATCGCGGCATAGAGTGCTGGCGCCCCCAGCACGTTGCCGATCAGCGGAAACGGCTTTTCCTGGCGGCGGCAGGTCGCGATGAACGCGTCAAAACCTGACGCGCCATAGTCCATCGATACCACGCTATGGCGTGCGCCCGTTACCTCCACGCAAGCCATGGCGTAGGCGGCGTCCTCGCTCTTGCCAGCATCGCCGATGTAGCAGGTAACATCCTCCAGCCGCCGGAGATGCGCGAGCGCTGCAAGAATCAGCGAGCTGTCAATGCCGCC
>JBOFUS010000635.1:0-1121 GCA_051652685.1 Beijerinckiaceae bacterium | reverse complement strand
CCTACGCCAGCCTGCCGAATCCCCACGCCTGGATGTCGGTTTCTGCAGCGCTCATCTACATCGAGAACATCCGCGCGGCGCTCGCCAAGGCCGACCCTGCGAATGCCGAATCATACGCAAGGAACGCCGCCGCCTACACGGCCGAAGTCCGCGCCATCGAGGCTTCCTTGCGCGCGCGCCTTGCGGCGATTCCCGAGCCGCAGCGCTGGCTTGTCACCAGCGAGGGAGCATTCAGCTATCTCGCACGGGATTTAAGTTTGAAGGAAGCCTATCTCTGGCCCATCAACGCCGACGAGCAGGGCACGCCCCAGCAAGTGCGCCGCCTGATCGACACGGTGCGCAGGAACCGCATTCCCGTCGTCTTCAGCGAGAGTACCATCTCCGACAAGGCAGCAAAGCAGGTGGCCCGCGAAACGGGCGCGCGCTACGGCGGCGTCCTCTATGTCGACTCGCTCTCGGATGCGCGGGGGCCGGTGCCGACCTATCTCAAGCTGCTGGAAACGACGGTCGAAACGATCGCGAAGGGTTTTGGCAAGTGAGCCTGATGGGAGGCGTGACGCCGGTGACCCGTCCAGACGTGGCAGGAGCCGGCACTGTGCAGGTGCCGCCTTCCATCCGCATGGAGGGCGTGACGGTGATCTATCCCAATGGTGTGACAGCTGTCAGGGACGCGAGTTTCAGCCTGTCCGCCGGCACCATCTGCGCGCTGGTCGGCGTCAATGGCTCCGGCAAATCAACGCTGTTCAAGACGCTTATGGGCTTCCTGAAGCCGATTTCAGGCGAGGCACACATCTCTGGCTTGCCCGTCGATACGGCACTCAAACAGGGCCTCGTCGCCTATGTGCCGCAGAGCGAGGAGGTCGACTGGACCTTCCCGGTGCTGGTGGAAGACGTGGCCATGATGGGCCGGCAGGGGCGGATGGGCTTCCTGCGCATCCCATCGATAGCCGACCGTGCGGCAGTGGACGAAGCGCTGGCGCGTGTTGATCTGCTGGAACTGCGCAAGCGCCAGATCGGTGAACTGTCCGGCGGCCAGAAGAAGCGGGTGTTTCTCGCCCGCGCACTGGCGCAGGGCGCACCCGTCATCCTGCTGGATGAGCCCTTTACCGGCGTGGACGTGA
>JBOFUS010000634.1:0-9521 GCA_051652685.1 Beijerinckiaceae bacterium | reverse complement strand
CGCTACGTCAACGACGAGGGCATCTGCCAGGCGGTTGTCTCCATGCTCGGCCAGATCGGCATCAAGGCGACGCTCGTCTCGCAGTCGCTGCGCGTGCATTTCCCGGGCATCCAGCGCGGCGAATATGACTTCTACCTGCTGGGCTGGGGTATCCCCACCTTCGACAGCCACTACGTCTTCAATGATCTCTACCGCACGAAGACGCAGACGGCTGGCACCTGGAACGGCACCGGTTTCTCCAGTGCAGCACTGGACGCCAAGATCGACGGGCTGAACTCCGAGGTGAACCTCGACAAGCGCAACGCAACGATCGCCGAGATCTGGAAGGAGATCCAGGCGAACAACGTCTACGCCCCGATCCACATGCAGTTCATCGCCTATGGCATGCGCGAGGGCTTCAACATCCCCGTCGACGTGGAGAACACGCCGAAGATGAAGTTCGTCAAGTAAGCATTGGCGAAAGAAAACACGGGATGGCGCGGACAACCTCCGCGCCATCTGCGTTTTCGGCGTGCCGGAAACCGCCGCCGGTGCTATGGCGAACGGCCGGTTGTGTTCCCTCGTCAGGTTTCCGCGGGCGACCTTGGCCCGCGAGAGAAGTGCATGCGCTCCAGAATCCTTGCGCCCCAGTCTCGCGCCCGCGGCGTCACCGCCGTGCTGGGTCCGACGAACACGGGCAAGACGCATCTTGCCATCGAGCGGATGCTTGGTCATTCGTCAGGCATGATCGGCCTGCCGCTGCGCCTGCTGGCGCGCGAGGTCTACTCCCGCATCGTCGAGCGTGCCGGTGCTGATTCCGTCGCGCTGATTACCGGCGAGGAAAAGATCAAGCCCGCCAACCCGCGTTACTGGGTGGCGACGGTGGAGGCGATGCCCAAGGATCTCGACGTGGCCTTCGTGGCCGTCGACGAAATCCAGCTCGCTGGCGATCTTGATCGTGGCCATGTTTTCACGGATTGCCTGCTGAACCGGCGTGGCCGCGAGGAAACGCTGGTCATCGGGTCCATGATCATGCGTCCGCTGGTGGAGGCGCTGCTGCCCGGTGCGAACATCGTCTCGCGCCCTCGCCTGTCGAACCTCAGTTTTGCGGGCGAGAAGAAGCTGACGCGCCTGCCGCCCCGCTCGGCCATCGTCGCCTTTTCCGTGGAAGAGGTCTACGCCATCGCAGAACTGATCCGCCGCCAGCGCGGCGGCGCGGCCGTGGTGATGGGAGCTCTCAGCCCCCGCACGCGGAACGCGCAGGTGGAGCTCTTCCAGTCCGGCGATGTCGACTACATCATCGCGACCGACGCCATCGGGATGGGGCTCAACCTCGACATCCACCATGTCGCCTTTGCGTCGGATCGGAAATACGACGGACATCATCAACGCCGGCTGACAACTTCGGAGTTCGGCCAGATCGCCGGCCGCGCCGGGCGTCACCTGAGGGATGGCACTTTCGGCACATCCGGCCGCTGCGGCCCCTTCGAGCCTGAGCTGATAGAGAAGCTCGAGAATCACGTCTTCGAGCCGATGCGGCTGATCCAGTGGCGCAATCCGGACCTGGATACGCGATCGGTCAATGCATTGCGCGAGAGCCTCGCCGTATTGCCGGGCGAACAGGGCCTGGCGCGTGCGCCCCGCGCCGAGGACGAGATCGTCTTCGAGATCGCGGCGCATGACCCGGATGTCCGCCAGCACCTCGGCAGCCCGGAGGGTGTCGCAAAGCTCTGGGAAGTCTGCGCGCTACCGGACTACCGCAAGATTTCCTATCATGGCCATGCCGAGCTCGCGGGCCAGATCTTTCGCTTCATCCGCGATGAGAAAGCCATCCCCGACGACTGGTTCCGCCGCCAGATCAACCTTTGCGAGCGCTTTGACGGGGACATCGACACCCTGTCGGCCCGCATCGCGCAGATCAGAACATGGACTTTTTGCGCCAATCGCGACTGGTTGCGCGATCCGCTGCATTGGCAGGGCGAGACGCGCGCGATAGAGGACAAGCTGTCGGACGCGCTGCACGAGAAATTGACAGCGCGCTTCGTCGACCGGCGCACCAGCGTGCTGATGCGCCGCCTGAGAGAGAACGCGAGCATGGAAGCAGAAGTCAGCGCAACGGGCGATGTGACGGTCGAGGGGCAACCCGTCGGCCGGCTGGAGGGTTTCCGCTTCACGCCGGAGGCAGGTGCCACGGGGCCGGAGGCGAAGGCGCTTGCTGCCGCCGCGCTGAAGGCGCTCGCCGGCGAGATCGAGGCACGTGCCACGAAGCTTGCCGCCGCGCCCGATGAATCCTTCACGCTGGCGCTGGATGGCAGCATCCGCTTCATCGGCGAGCCGGTGGCGAAGCTGCAGGCGGGCGATAAGGTTCTGGCACCACGTTTCCTGATCCTTGCCGACGAGCAGTTGACCGGCGGCGCCCGTGACAGCGTCGATGCGCGCCTGACACTCTGGCTTGCGGCCCATCTGCGCAAGTTGCTCGGGCCTCTTCTGACGCTGGAGACCGGTGAGGGCCTTGAAGGCATCGGGCGCGGCATCGCCTATCAGCTGGCCGAGAATCTCGGCGTGCTCGACCGCACAGCGGTGCAGAACGACGTGAAATCGCTCGATCAGGCGGCGCGCGGCGCTTTGCGCAAGCTTGGCGTGCGGTTCGGTGCCTATCACATCATAACACCACAGCTGCTCAAGCCCGCGCCCCGTGCGCTCGCTGCCCAGCTCTGGGTGCTGAAGCAGGGTGGTGTCGAGGCGAAGGGCCTTGATGATATCGCCAATCTCGCAGCCTCCGGCCGCACATCGATTCCCGTCGATGAGGCGATCCACAAGGCGCTTTACCGCGCGGCGGGTTTCCGGGTCTGTGGTCCACGTGCTCTCCGTGTCGATATACTTGAGCGGCTGGCCGATCTCATCCGCCCGGCCATCGCCTTCCGCCCCGGCCAGACGCCCGGCGCACCGCCGCCCGGGGCCTATATGGGCGACGGTTTCACCATCACCGGCGCGATGACCTCGCTTGCCGGCTGCGCGGGTGAAGACTTCGGGGCCGTGCTCAAAGCCCTCGGTTACCGGACCGAGAAGCGGCCGCCGCTCGGCGATATCCCCATCGTCGCGGTGGTGGTGGCGCAGGCTGCGCCGGTTGCGGCAGCGGAAGGCGAGGACGCGGTTGCTGCGCCGGTGGTGAACGACGGGACACCGCTGCCGGCAGACGAGCCTGTCGTTGTCGCTGATTCCGAAGCGGCCGGCGAAAGCACCCCGGAAGCTGAACCCTTGGCAGCGGAAGTTGTCACCGCACCAGAAGCTGAAATTCCAGCCACGCCGGATCCCGAACCCCTCGTGATGGAAGCCGCGCCCGAGATCGCTGCTGAGACACCGACAGAAGCGCCTCTCGCCGCCATCATCGAAGCTGGACCCGAGGCGATAGCGCTTGACGGCGAAGCAGCCGGCGAGACCGAAGCAGCCGCCCCTGCCCCCGCGCCGGAGATGATCGACGTCTGGCGTCCAAACCGCTTCGAGCGGCCAGAGCGCCAGCGCTTCGAGCGCAACCGCCGCCCGCAGCGCGCCGCTACCGCAGAAGGCGTCGAGGGCGCGCCAGCGCCAGACGCCACTGGCCAGCGCCCGCCGCGCGAGAATCGTCCCGGGCAAAAGCCATGGCAGCGCCGGGACCAGAACGGCGCGCCGCGCGAGCCACGCGCAGATGGTCCACGTCAGGATGGTCCACGTCCCGAGGGCCAGCGTCCGGATGGCCAGCCTCCTGCCCAGCAGTTCCGCCGGGACGACCGCCCGAGGGCCGAAGGCGACAGGCCGCCGCGCGATGACCGCCCGAATCGGAACCGCAACGATCGGCCAAGAAGCGACGGATCAAGAAACGAAGGATCAAGAAGCGACGGCCAGCGCGGCGACAAGCCTCGTTTCGACAAGCCTCGCTTCGACAACCGGGGCGGCCAGCAACAGCAGGAACGCCCACGCGAGAAGGTCGCTGATCCGTTGTCACCCTTCGCGCAGCTGGCTGCTCTCAAGGCAAAACTTGAAGGCAAAACCTAAGTCGCATTGTTGCGGAGCGCCTTACTCCAGCGCTCCCACATCCACGACGTGCCTCGGCCAACGGCCGGGCACCACGAGGACGGCGTCGCAGCGGAAGGTGAAGCGGTCGTCCAGCCGCCGCTCGGCGCGAAACTGCCGCATCGCGGCCCCGATGCGCCGGATCTGCGCGGGCGTGACGGCGGCGAATGCGAGATCGAGCTTCGGCCGCGCCTTGACCTCAACGGCTACGATCAGGCGCCCGCGCCGCGCCACGATGTCGATCTCGCCGCCATGGCCCCGGTAATTGCGGGCCAGCACGCCGTAGCCCTTCAGCCGCAGCGCCAGCACCGCCAGCCGCTCGGCATCGGCACCGAAAAGACGCGACAGACCGCGCGCACGGTCCTCGCCGGTCCTCACGGCTCGCCCCGCTGCAACAGAAGCGCGCGGGCGTAGACCTCGCGGCGCGGCAGGCCGGCTTCAGCAGCGGCGACGCTGGCAGCATCCTTCACCGACATGTCGGCCATCAACGCAGCGAGACGCGCCTCAAGATCGAAATTCGTTGTTTCCGCAGCGCCTTGGCCAATCACGATGACGAACTCGCCGCGCGGCTCCTCAACTGCAAATCGCTCGACAAGTTGCGCCAATCCGCCCCGCACCACGCTTTCGTGTATCTTCGTCAGTTCGCGTGCCGTCGCGGCCGGCCGGTCGCCCAGCACCGCCAGCGCGTCCTCCAGCATCTCGCGCACCCGGTGGGGCGCTTCGTAGAGGATCAGCGCTCCGGGAGCATCGGCGAGTTCCCTGAGTCGCCGCCGCCGGTCGCCCGATTTGGGCGGCAGGAAACCCGCAAACGTGAAGACATCCGCCGACACGCCCGCCACCACGAGGGCCGCCAGCAGCGCCGAAGCGCCGGGAATGGGAAACACGGCGAGGCCCGCCGCAGCCACATCCGCGACCAGACCACCGCCGGGATCGGACAGAAGCGGCGTGCCGGCGTCGCTGACGAGTGCCACCGCGCCACCTGCCGCGATCTCCGCCACGATGGTTGCACGCAGGGCCGGCGAAGCATGGGCATCGAAACGCCGGCGCGGCGCGGAAAGCCCGTAGCGCTCGGCGAGCTTGCCTGCGACGCGCGTGTCCTCGGCAAGGATGACGTCGGCGGCAGCCAGCGTTCTCAACGAGCGCAATGTGATGTCGCCCATGTTGCCGATGGGCGTCGCCACGACATAAAGTCCAGGCGGCAGGCGGGGGGCAGCAAGGCGCTGGCCATCCAGCAGCCAACCTCGATCACGGGGAACTTCGGGGTTCGTCATGCGTGACGACGTTAGCGAAACGTATGCAAACGGCCAATCTTAACCTTTGTGGTTCAGAACTTTCGTGATTCCGCGCAATCCGGTAATCAAGCATTCACGTTGGATGGGCTTTGACTGGGTATCCGGCCAGGGCCACCGATCTTGGGGACGAGGGACATGACGGCTAGAGACACGGATCGTCGCCAGTGGCTGGCAAGAGGTGGCGCTGCCAGCCTCGCGCTCACGCTTGCGGCCTGCGGCGGCGGCACGGGCATTGACCCGCTGCCATCCGGCCGCCAGCAGGCGAGCGCGCCGCAGCCGCAGGCCGGTTCAGGCGGCAACGTCCAGGTTGGCCTGATACTGCCCCTTTCAGCGGCCGGCGGCATCGGCGCGGCGGCAAACGCCATCCGCAACGCCGGCGATCTGGCACTCAGTGAATTCGACCGGCCGGATATCTCGCTTCTGGTGAAGGACGACCGTGGCGACCCGGCCGCTGCGCGTGACGCTGTCCAGCAGGCGTTGGCAGAAGGCGCGGAGTTGATCCTCGGTCCGTTCTCTGCTTCGGCCGTGCAGGCCGCATCGCCGCTCGTCAAGTCAGCGGGTCGGCCGATGATCGCTTTCTCCAGTGACGTCAGCGTGGCGCAGCCCGGCATCTTTCTGCTCAGCTTTACGCCGCAGTCGGACGTCTCGCGCATCATGAGCTTCGCCGCCTCGCGCAACAAGCGCACCATCGGCGCGCTGCTGCCCGAGGGGCCCTTCGGCAATGTCGTTGCGGCGGAATATGAACAGCAGGTGGCGCGGCTCGGGCTCAATCCCGGCCCGGTGCAGCGCTATGCCGCTGGCCGCCAGGCAGACGCGGTGCGCGCCCTTGCCACTCAGTTGACCGGCGTCGACGCGCTTTTCGTGACAGACATCAGCGGCGAGATGGCAAAGACTGCCGATGCCATGGCAGCCGCCAACATCCGCAACGTGCAATTGCTCGGCACCGGCACGTGGAACGACCTTCCGGTCCTCCAGAAGCCCGCGCTGCAAGGCGCGTGGTTCGCCGCACCGGATGCAGCCGGCTTCAACTCCTTCGCGGATCGCTACCGCGCAAAGTTCAAGAGCAGCCCAACCCGCATGGCAACCATCGGCTATGACGCCGTGGCCCTCGCGGCCGCGTTGGTACGCACACAGGGCGCAAATCGGTTCTCGCCGCAGACCCTCACCAACCCCTCGGGCTTTGCCGGGCAGGACGGCGTCTTCCGCTTCCGCCCGGATGGCACCAACGAGCGCGCATTGGCCGTCATGCAGGTCCAGAACCGCGCAGCCCAGATGCTCAATCCTGCACCCCGCAGCTTCGGCGCGCAGCAGGCCTGAGGGAACGAGGGATGAGCGCGCTCGCCGATCTCTTCCCTGGCTTCGAGAGCCACTGGATTCCGGCCCCTGCTGGCAAGATCTTTGCCAGAAGCGGCGGCACAGGCGAACCGTTGCTGCTGCTCCACGGCTTCCCGCAAACCCATGTGATGTGGGCAAAGGTCGCGATGCGGCTGTCGCAGCATTTCCATCTGATCTGCATGGATCTGCGCGGATATGGCTGGTCTTCCGCGCCACGTCCGGAAACGGATTCCTCCGCCTATTCCAAGCGCGCCATGGGAGAGGATGTGCTGGCCGTGCTGGCCCATTTTGGCCTGGCGCGTGCCCATGTGGCCGGTCATGACCGGGGCGGCCGTGTCGCTTACAGGCTGGCGCTCGATCATCCGGGCCGCATCACGCGCCTTGCGGTCGTCGATATCGTGCCGACTGCCGCCATGTGGGACCTGATCGAGGCCCCGGGCTCGACGGTCGCGCCCCACTGGAAGACGCTGGCGCGCCCACCGCCAGTTCCGGAGGACGAGATCAAGGGTGACCCACAGGTTTTGATCGACCAGACCATGGCAGGCTGGACCGCCAGCCGCGATCTGAAGTCCTTCGACCGCCGTGCACTCGCCCACTACCGCGCCTTCGTGCAGGATCCCTCGCGCATTGCGGCGATGTGCGCCGACTACCGGGCGGGCGCGACACTCGACCGCGCGGCGGACGATGCTGATCGTGCCGCCGGTCGCAAGATCAGCGCGCCACTGCTGGCAATCTGGGGCGAAGTCGGCATTCCGGCAGCACATCCCGATCCGCTCTCGCTCTGGAAGGTTTACGCCACAGAGGCCGAGGGGATGGCGCTCGCCGGCGGGCATTTCCTGCCGGAAGAGAACCCCGACGGCGTCACTGGTGCGCTGCTCGCCTTCTTCGGCCCAGCTTGAGCGGCGACGCGCCCCTTCCCGCCCCGCTGCGCATCGGGCTGGCACTTGGTGGGGGCGGAGCCAAGGGCCTTGCGCACATCGTGGCGCTGGAGGCCTTCGACCAGGCAGGAATACGGCCGGTTTGCATTTCAGGGACTTCTATCGGAGCCATCGTGGGCGCTGCCTATGCGGCGGGCTACTCGGCCCGTGCCATCCGCGAGCATACGCTGCGCGCCTTCCGCGACCGGGCAGAGGTCATGTCCAGGGTGTTCAAGGCGCGTGTCGGCAGCCTGACCGACATATTCTCAGGCGGGCTGACAAGCGCCGTGCAGGTGGATGGCGAGGCGCTGCTCAAGGAATTCTGGCCTCCTTCCATGCCCGATCGCTTCGCTGACCTGCGCCTGCCCTTCGTCGCGGTCGCGACGGATTTCTACGGCCGTTCGGAGGCTGTTTTTTCGACAGGATCGCTGCGCGCCGCCGTTGCCGCGTCCATGGCGATCCCCGGCCTCGTCCGGCCTGTCGCAGTCGAGGGACGGCTTCATATCGATGGTGCCGCGACAAACCCGCTGCCGCTCGACCATATGCCGGTACCTTGCGACCTCATCATCGCGGTGGATGTGATCGGGGGACCGGAAGCGCCTGACCCGGCGATCCAGCCATCGGTCATCGAGGCGACGCTGGGAGCAGCCCAGATCATGCAGGCCGCCATCGTCGCGGCGCGCCTTGCCGGCGTCAACGGCCGTGTCCGCCTGATCCGGCCCAATGTCGCAGGCTTCGGCGCACTGGACTTCTTTGCGGCGAAGCGCATCCTTCAGGCGGCAGAGCCGATCCGGAAGGAAATCCAGGAAGCGCTCTCCTCCGGCTCAGCCTGAAATCTCTCCGGCAATTGATGTATGGTGGGTGCGGCGAGCGCGGCGCGGCACTACATTCGCTCCATGTCCGACTCAGCTGCCGCGCTCGCCCCCCGCCTGACACTCGATATCAGCGGCATGCATTGCGCCGGCTGCGCGGGCACGGTGGAGCGTGCGCTGGAAAAGCTCGCGGGAGCCGGCAAGGCCCGTGTGAACCTGTCGCTGGAGCGCGCCGAAGTGGACGGCGACGTCAGCCCTGCGGCGGCCGTGAAGGCGGTGTTGGAAGCAGGCTACAGCGCCACGCCCCGCGCGGGCACCGCCGCCGAGCGCCGCATGGCGCGCGCGCGGCGTGAAGCCGACCAGCGGGCGGCAGCCCGGCAAACGCTGCTGCAGGCTGCATTGGCGACACTGATCCTGCTGCCGTTTCTGGCCGACATGACGGCGATGCTGCTCGGCTATGGCCACGGCGCGCTTCTGTCGCCGATGGTGCAGCTCGTGCTCGCGGCCATCGTTCAGCTCATCTGCGGCTGGCGTTTTGTCGTTGATGGCCTGCGCGCGGTGCTCCGCCTCTCGCCCAACATGGACACGCTGGTGGCGCTCGGCACACTCGCCGCCTTCGGCATCAGCGCCTGGCGCGTGCTCTCCGGCCACGCCGACCATGGCGCACCGCTCTACTTCGAGGGTGGCGTCGCGGTCATCGCCTTTGTGCTCATCGGGAAGACGATTGAAGGCCTTGCGCGCGGGGAGGCGCGCGATGCGCTGGACGCGCTGGAGCGCGAGCAGCCGGCCACGGCACTGGTCCACCGGAGCGACGCCTGGGTGGAGGCCCCCGCCGGATCGCTTCAGGTGGGCGAGTACTTCGCACTGCGTGCCGGCGAGCGCGCAGCCGCCGATGGCGTGGTGCGGCTTGGTGCGAGTGCCGTGGACGAGCGGCTGGTGACGGGCGAAAGCATGCCGCGCCCCGTTGGCCCCGGCGGCCGCATTGTCGCGGGCTCGCTGAACGGCGATGGCGCGCTCACGGTCGAGGCGACGGCGGTCGGCGAAGATTCGACGCTGGCGCGCCTGTCGCGGCTGGTCGAGCAGGCGCAGGCGGACAAATCGCCTTCGCAGCGGTTGGCTGACGCGGTTGCGCGCAT
>JBOFUS010000633.1:0-6355 GCA_051652685.1 Beijerinckiaceae bacterium | reverse complement strand
GGGATCATCGGAGCGCCGGCGTTCCTGATGGATCTGGTGGGCCTCTCGAGCCTCACGAAGAACTGGCCGGTGGTCGAGGTGAAGCTGCCGGAATGGAACCTGCTCAACTCCTATACCGGGCTCATCCTGCCGCTCGTCGCTACGGCGACAGGCACCTTCCTGTTCCGCCAGTTCTTCCTCACGGTGCCGGAAGAGCTGGTCGAAGCCGCCAAGATGGATGGCGCGGGACCTCTACGGTTCTTCAAGGACGTGCTGATCCCGCTGTCGAAAACCAACATGGCCGCACTTGCGACGATCATGTTCGTCTACGCCTGGAACCAGTATCTCTGGCCGCTGCTGATCACCACCCGGCCGGAAATGACAACCGCCACCATGCAGCTGCAGAAGCTGGTGCCAGGGCCGCTGTTTGGCCAGCCGCCCATCTGGAACGAGGCGATGGCTGGTACGCTCATTGTCATGCTGCCGCCGCTGCTCGTTGTCATCTTCATGCAGGGCTATTTCGTGCGCGGCCTGATCTCCACTGACAAGTAAGGACCGACCCATGGCCGAGATCGATATCCGCAAGGTCGAGAAATTCTACGGAACCACCAAGGTGGTGCACGGCGTTGACCTCAAGATTCAGAACGGCGAGTTTGTCGTGATCCTTGGGCCGTCAGGCTGCGGCAAGTCTACCTTGCTGCGCATGATCGCGGGCCTCGAGGCGATCTCGTCAGGCGACATCGCCATTGGCGGAACGGTGGTGAACAAGCTTGAACCCCGCGAGCGCGGCTGCGCCATGGTGTTCCAGAACTACGCGCTTTACCCGCATTTCACGGTCGCCGAGAACATCGGCTACGCGCTGAAGGTCGCGGGCGTGCCGAAGGCGGAGCGCCTGGCCAAGGTCACGGAAGTGGCGAAGACCGTCGGGCTGGAGGACTATCTCGACCGCAAGCCCGGCCAGCTCTCCGGCGGCCAGCGCCAGCGCGTTGCGATGGGCCGCGCCATGATCCGCGAGCCGAAAGTGTTTCTCTTCGACGAACCTCTCTCCAACCTCGACGCCAAGCTGCGCGTGCAGATGCGCATCGAGATCCGCCGCCTGCACCAGCGGCTTTCGGCCACGTCGGTGTTCGTGACCCATGACCAGATCGAGGCGATGACGCTCGCCGACCGTATCGTGGTCATGAACAAGGGCGTGATCGAACAGGTCGGCTCGCCCGAAGAGGTTTATGCCGCACCGGCGTCGCTCTTTGTTGCCGAGTTCATCGGCTCGCCACCCATGAACATTGTTCAAGGCCGCGTGATGCGCGACGGTGAGGTCGAGATTGGCGGCGTTCGCTATCAGACCGCGACTCCTGTCGGTCTTGCTGGCGGCGCAGAGGTGTCGGTCGGGGTCCGCCCGGAGCAGGTGCTGTTGGCCACCGGCGACAACGCCCACGGAACGCTTGCGGTTGAATTTGTCGAGCGGCTTGGCACGGCGCAACTCGTCCACAGTGTCTTTCATGGCGCAAATTTCGTGGTGCAATTGCCACCGGATGCAGTCGCCTCCGCCGGCGGCACGCTCGCCTTCCGGCTTCCGCTCGAACGCTTGCACTATTTCGATGCGACGACCGGGAAGAGGCTTCCCGTTCAGCGCGACGGCGATCAGACGTTGCGCACCGGAACGCGGGTCCTGACTGCAGCCTGACAGCATCATCCCGCAAGTGCACGGCTGCGCCCTGTGAACAAGGCAGCAGAACTCCCGAGCGTCATCGCCCCGTCATTTCACACGCCTAACCGGTTCGATTGTCGGGTGGCCGGGCGCGTGGCGCGGGTTCTGCCGGCTCTCTTTCGCATGGGACCACCACGATGGCGGGATTCCTCGCAGCTCGTCTGGGGCGTATGCTGATCACCGTCTGGCTGATCGGCACGGCCGTATTTCTCGCGACGCGCGCGACGGGCAACCCCATCGACTTCCTGATGCCGGAAGGACTGGACGCCGAGTCCCGCCGGGGCATGATCGCCTATTTCGGCCTCGATCAGCCGCTGTCCACGCAATACTTCAGCTTTTGGCGCTCGCTGTTCGATGGCCAGTATGGCCTTGGCCTGATGGAGCGGCGGCCTGTTTCCGTGATCTTCGGCGAACGCGTCGGCCATAGCCTGCGGCTGCTTATCGCGACCATTGCCGTGACCGTCATCATCGGCGTGCCGCTTGGTATCGTGGCCGCCGTCTGGCGCAAGTCCATCATCGGCAATGCAGTGCTGCTGTTTGCGTTCCTCGGCTACGCTATCCCGAATTTCGTGCTCGCGATCCTGTTGCTGCTCGTCTTCTCCTTCACGCTTAATTGGCTGCCGAGCGCCGGATCGATGACGATCTGGCACTACATCATGCCGGTCATTGCGCTCTCGGCGTTCTTCATGGCCTCGCTCGTCCGCTATACGCGCAACTCTATGCTGGATGTGCTGTCGCAGGACTACATGCGCACCGCCCGCGCCAAAGGCCTGTCAGAGCGCACGGTCATCCTCCGCCATGGTCTGCGCAATGCACTGATACCGGTGATCACGGTGATCGGCCTCCAGATGACAACGCTCGTCTCGGGCGCGGTCGTTGTCGAGACGGTCTTTTCCTGGAACGGCATCGGCGATCTGCTGGTCGGTGCCACGCTCCGGCGTGACTATCCGGTCCTGCAATTCGGCGTCCTGCTGGTCGCCTGTGCGGTCGTGGTGATCAATTTCGCGGTGGATCTGCTCTACGGCGCAGCTGATCCACGCGTGCGGCTGGCGGGGTAGGGACATGACCGACGCTGCCACCACCGCCGCTTTTGTCGCCACCGAGGCGCAGGACACGCAACAGGAAACCGCCGCGCCAAAGCGCCGCCGGAGCCTTGATCCCGTGATTGTCGGTGCCGCGATTGTCGGCGTCATTTTGCTGGTCGCAGCAGCCTTTGCGCCATGGCTCGCGCCCTACGATCCGGATGCGCAGCGGCTGCTGGCGCGGCTTCGCCCGCCCATCGGGTTCGAACGGGCCGACGCACGCTACCTGCTCGGCTCCGACCAGCTTGGCCGCGACATCCTCTCGCGCTGTCTTTACGGGCTCAGGCTCACGCTGCTGATTGCGCTGTTCGGCGCGTTCCTCGGCTTGCTGCTCGGCACCGCCGCAGGGTTGGCTGCGGGGCTGGTCGGCGGCTGGGTCGATGCCCTGATCATGGGCATCTGCGATCTCAAGATCGCCATCCCCTTCACGCTGGTCGCGCTCTTCGTCATCGCCATCGCGGG
Organism: Beijerinckiaceae bacterium; assembly: GCA_051652685.1. Classification (GTDB taxonomy): domain Bacteria; phylum Pseudomonadota; class Alphaproteobacteria; order Rhizobiales; family Beijerinckiaceae; genus JADCCX01. The sequence continues at coordinate 3,124 of JBOFUS010000633.1, read as the reverse complement.
TGCCACGATCACGGTGCTCGTCTGCGTTCTGTCGCTCGCCTACTGGGCGCAGTTCACGCGGCTTATCCGGGCGCAGGTGCTGACCATCCGCGAGCTTCCCTACATCGAGGCGGCGCGGGCGGCGGGCGCTTCCGGTTGGCGCATCGCCACGCGGCATGTGGCTCCCAACATCGTCTCGCCCGTCATCGTCATGTTCACGCTGAACATCTCGAACCTGATCCTGCTGGAAAGCGCGCTGTCGTTCCTCGGCCTTGGCGTGCAGCCACCCACCGCGACGCTCGGCTCCATGGTGGGGCAGGGGCGCGACTACATGCCGAATGCGCCGTGGATCGTGGCGAGCCCGGCCATCCTCATCATGCTCGTGTCGCTCGTCGTCATGCTTCTCGGAGACTGGCTCCGGGACCGTTTCGATGTGCGCCTGCGCGAGCGCTGAACAACCACCCCCAACCTGTCGCGTCAAACCAGAAAACCACAGGAGAGAATTGAAATGAAACGGAAATTCGCATCTGCTCTGGCCGGGACGCTTGCGCTCCTCGCCATCTCCGTTCCCGCCATGGCGCAGGAACTCAACGTCGCCGTCCAGAACATGTCGGCCTATCTCGATCCCGGCCGCGATCACTCCAACGTCGGATCGCAGCACTATTACAACAGCTTCGACACGCTCATCGAGAAGGACCATACGAAGTCCGAGCCGGTCTGGAAGCCGGGCTTAGCCACCTCATGGAAACTCGTTTCGCCAACGGTGATGGAGTTCAAGCTCCGCACAGGTGTCAAGTTCCACACCGGCCAGACGATGACCGCCGAGGACGTGAAGTACTCCATCGACCGCATCATCAACACCACTTTCACGCCCTACCTCATCCGCAAGAAGGACTTCCTGCCCAACATCGAGAAGGTGGACGTGGTCGATGCCGAGACCATCCGCATCTCGACCTATCGCGGCGAACCGCTGTTCGAGACGCTGTTCAACATCCAGCAGACGATGATCGTGCCGAAGGGCTACATGGCCGGCCTTTCCGGTGATCCGACAAAGGACGAGCCCTCCGACTACGAGGCTTTCGGCCTGAAGCCCGTCGGCACCGGCCCCTACCGGATCACCGAGTTCGTGCCGAACCAGCGCGTCGTCTATGAGCGCTTCGACGATCACTGGGGCGAGAAGGCACCGTTCAGGAAGGTGACTGTCCGCCGCATCCCCGAGCTTTCGGCCCGCATCACCGCGCTGAAGAACGGCGAGATGGACATCATCACCAACGTGCCGCCGGACCAGATCAACATCATCGAGCAGGATGCCAAGCTGAAGGCGGAAGGCATGGTGACACCGCTGTTCCATGTCGTGATCTTCAACACGCAGCACCCGAAGATGAGCCGCGAACTGCGCCAGGCGATGAGCTACGCCATCGACCGCAAGACGATGAACGAGGCGCTCTGGCTCAACAAGGCTGTGGTGCCCAACACGCACACCTACCCGCAGTTCGGCGGGCTCTACATGCCGGAACTCAAGACCTTCGAATATGATCCGCAGAAGGCGAAGGACCTGCTGAAGCAGTCCGGCTACGACGGTTTCGAGATCCGCTACGACACTGGCTCTGCCTACTACACCAACGCGCTGCTCGCCGCCCAGGCGCTGCAGGAGATGTGGGCCGCCGTCGGCATCAAGGTTCGCATCAACGTGGATGAGGCCTGGACGGGCAACAAGCCGGAGATGATGACCCGCAACTGGTCGAACCCGATGTACTTCCCCGATCCGGCCGGCTCCTTCGGCACCATGTGGGCGCCGGAAGCAGCTGCCTTCGCCGAAGGCCGCTTCAAGCCGAACGAGGCCTACAAGGGCATGTGGGAGCGCTTCCGCTTCTCCGAGAAGCTTGAGGACCGCAAGGCCGCCTACGCCGAACTGATGGACTACATCCGAAACGACCCGCCAGTCTTCGTGTTGTGGCAGCCGTTCGAGTCCTACGGCATCAAGAAGTCGATCAACTGGAAGCCGCTGCCCGGGCACATCCCCTACGTGCTCGATTTCCGCGCCGGCAAGATCAGCGTCGTTTCGCAGTAACCACCATTGCCCCCGCGTCGCACCTGCGACGCGGGGGTTTTCATTCGCCATCCTGCCAAACGGAATCCCTCGCCATGCTGCGCATCGCCATCGTCACCGACATCCACCACGGCCAGGATGCCGAAGCCAAGAAGGGTTCACGCGCGCTGCCGCTGCTCGCCGAATTCGCCAACTGGGTCGCAGCCGAGAAGCCCGATCTGGTGCTGGAGCTGGGCGACCGCATCTCCGACGAGGATCCGGAGACCGATATCCGGCTGGAGCGCGAGGTGAATGCCGCGCTGGAACCCGTCCGTGCAGTCGCGCCCGTGCATCACCTCTGCGGCAACCATGACCGTGATTTCATGAGCGTCGCGCAGAACGAAGAAATCCTCGGCCAGAAGCTCGGTCACGAGACCATCGACATCAAGGGCTGGCGGATTGTCCTGTTTCGCGCCGACACACTGATCCGCCGGCCCGGCGGCTTCCATTGTCCTGACGCCGATATCGCCTGGCTTGAGGCGACCGTTGCAGCCGCCGATCGGCCAATGTTGATCGCGAGCCATGTGCCGGCATCCGGCCACAGCCAGGTCGGCAACTACTATTTCGAGCGCAACCCCGCCTCGTCCACCTATCCGGAAGCCGAGCGTCTCCGCGCAGTGCTGCGCGGCGCGCAGGTGCCAACGGCCTGGATCTCCGGCCATGTGCACTGGAACACGGTGACGACGGTGGATGGTGTGCCGTACTTCACCCAGCAATCGCTGACCGAAAGCTATGTGATGTCGCCCGAGCGAGGAGTTGGCGAGGCTTGCGGAGCCTTTGGCCTGATGCAGCTCGATACTGACACCATCGATTGGCAGGTGTTCGGGCAGGACGCCTTCCATGTGCGGCTGCCGGTCAGGCAGACGGCGCGGCGCTGGTATGCACCGCTGGGTGTCTTTTCCGAGAGCCCCGCCCATGACGAGCGCTCCAGGCGGATCGAGGCGTTCCAGACCAGTCTGAAAGCCGCCGAGTGAGCGCGGAGACGCTTCTCTCGGTTCGCGATCTCGGCGTCGGTTTCGAGACGGAACACGCGTCTGTTGCCGCAGTCCGGGGGCT
>JBOFUS010000632.1:0-9179 GCA_051652685.1 Beijerinckiaceae bacterium | reverse complement strand
CCTGGTGGAGCCTTCCGCGCGAACAGATCGCTACGCTGATCCCGCTATTGCAGGGCGCGGATATCGAGGCATTTCTGCTAGCCGTCACGGAAGCCTGAATCGAACCCTCGGGCGACAACTCACGGCCAGCGGACGCGGGGTGGCAACGATGAAAGGATCGACTCCACATTGCCACCGGTCTTCAGGCCGAAAAGCGTGCCCCGGTCGTGCAGCAGGTTGAACTCCACATAGCGCCCGCGCCGGGTTTCCTGTTCGACCACGTCTGCGTCGGTCCAGCCAAGGCCCATGTTGGCGCGCAGCACCGGCACGAATGCCTTGATGAAAGCCTCGCCGACGTCCTTCGTAAAGGCGATGTCGGCGGAGAAATCGCCGCTGTCGAGATAATCATAGAAGATGCCGCCGATGCCGCGCGGCTCCTTGCGGTGCGGCAGATAGAAATACTCCTCGCACCATTGCTTGTAGCGTTCATGGGAGGCGACAGCCGGATGCGCCTCGCAGACGCGCTTCATCTCGGCATGGAAATGCACGCTGTCGGCATCCTCCTGCGTGCGGCGGCGCATGAGCACCGGCGTCAGGTCCGCCCCGCCGCCAAACCACTGGCGCGAGGTGACAACGTAGCGGGTGTTCATGTGCACGGTCGGCGCGTTGGGGTTCCAGGGATGCGCGATCAACGACACGCCGGAGGCAAAAAAGTTGGGGTTCTCGGCGGCACCGGGGATCTGCTTGGCGAACTCCGGCGAAAAGACGCCGTAGACCGTGGAGGTATGCACGCCCACCTTCTCAAACACGCGGCCATGCATCATCGACATCACGCCGCCGCCGCCATCATTGCCGGCGTGGTCCTTGCGCGACCATGGCTTGCGAACGAAACGGCCCGGCGCATCCTTCGGCGTATCGGGATGCCAGGGGCCGATCGCCTCATCCTCTACCGCTTCGAAGGCGAGACAGATCTTGTCGCGCAACGTCTCGAACCAGCTGCGCGCTTCGGCCTTGCGGCGATCGAGTTCAGCCACTTCGGGCAGCGGTGTCGGGATGGACGTCATCTGGTTCATGAATGCACTTTGCCCCTTTCGCGACCCGTCTGGAAGACCGGGCGTATTTCTAGCTATTCACAGGGGACTTCAGGAAAGGCGTTGAGCTGCCTCAAGGCTTCGCCAAGCGCGATGGCCGCCGACACAGCAACATTGAGCGAGCGCAGGCGCGGCACCATCGGGATGACGATCCGCGCATCCGCCACCTCGTGAACCGCATCTGGCACGCCAGCACTTTCCCGCCCCACCATCAGCGTGTCGCCGGGCTGGAAAGCAAAGGTTGTGTGCGCCACCGCACCATGCGTGGTCAGCAGAACAAGCCGCCGGCCACCGTACCGCCGTCCGTCATCAAACGTCGCCCACGAGACATGGCGGATGATCTCGACATCATCGAGGTAGTCCATGCCCGACCGGCGGAAGTGCCTGTCAGAGACGGGAAATCCCGCCGGCTCGATGATGTCCGCCGAAACGCCGAGACAGGCACAGAGCCGCAACATGGTGCCGGTGTTCTGCGGGATATCCGGTTGATAAAGCGCGAGGCGTATCACCCCGCCCGCTCCAGTCCGGCGATGGCGCGCGCGAAATCATCGGCTTCAAACGGTGCGAGATCGTCGATTCCCTCGCCGACGCCGATGAAATGGATCGGCAGCTTGAACCGTTCAGCGATGGCGACAAGGATGCCGCCGCGCGCCGTGCCGTCGAGCTTGGTCATCACAAGGCCGGTGATTCCCGCCGTCTTGCCGAAAATCTCCACCTGGCTCAGCGCATTCTGGCCAACTGTGGCATCCAGCACCAGCAGGGCAGCGTGCGGGGCCGTCTCGTCCAGCTTGCGGATGACGCGGATTACCTTGGCGAGTTCGTCCATCAGCTCGGTGCGGTTCTGCAGCCTTCCCGCCGTATCGATCATCAGCACATCGACGCCCTTCGCTTGGGCTTCTTTCACCGCATCGAAGGCAAGGCCTGACGCATCGCCACCCTGTTCGCGGGCGAGGACCGGCACGCCGGAACGTTCGCCCCAGACCTTCAGCTGTTCGATGGCCGCCGCGCGGAATGTGTCGCCGGCAGCGAGCATGACGGTCTTGCCCTCGGCCTTGAACCTCGCAGCCAGTTTGCCGATGGTCGTGGTCTTGCCTGAGCCATTGACGCCGACCATGAGCAGGATGAAAGGTTTGCGGCCGGGATCGACCACGAGCGGCCGGGCCACCGGCTCCAGAACCCTGCGCACTTCGGCGGCAAGAATGGCTTTGACCTCGTCGGGTGCGATCTCCTTGTCATAGCGGCCCTTGCCAACGGCTTCTGCGATACGGGCAGCAACACCGACACCAAGATCGGCCTGGATAAGGATGTCTTCCAGTTCCTCCAGCGTCCCGCCATCGAGCTTGCGCTTGGTGAAGAGGCTGACGATGCTGTCCGATACACCCCCGGCGGTGCGCGAGAGGCCACTCTTCAGCTTCTGCCACCAGCTCTGCCGGGGCTGGGCTGCCTGCGCGGCGAAGCGTGCTTCTTCGAGCCTTTGCGCCTCGGCCCGTGCCGCTTCCGCGCGCTCGGCCGCAATGCGTGCCTCTTCCTCGCGGGCAAGCCGTTCCCGTTCCTCGGCCTTGCGCAGCTCCTCTTCGGCGATGCGCGCAGCTTCGCGGGCTTCTGCCTCGGCTTCGCGGGCTTGCGCCTCCGCTTCAAGCCGCGCTTCATCAGCTGCGCGCCGCGCTTCCTCGATTTCCGCCTGAATGGGCAGCGTGTTGGCATCGGGCGGGAGCGGCGCGACGATCTCCTCGACAGGGGCGACCGGATCGGGCGCGGGCTTTTCTGCCTTGCCGAAGCCGAACAGCCGCTTGAACAGACCGGGTTTCTTGTCTTCCGCCATCAGAATTCGCCTCAGGCCGCGATCAGGCGGCGGCCGTCATGTCCGGCGATCTCCATGGCGATGATTTGGCCGGGCGGCAACTCCGCCGGCAAGCGCACGAGGGTGAAATCGGCCGCACGCCCGCTGCCTCCGCGCTCGGTCAGCACATCCAGCCGCTGGCCGATCTGCCCATCGAGATGCGCGACAAGCCGCTGTGCGCCGCGTTCACGCAGGCGGCCCGCCCGCTCCCGCGCGACATCACCACGCACCTGGGGCATGCGCGCCGCCGGCGTTCCCTTGCGGGCACTGAACGGGAACACATGGAGATGCGTGAGGCCGCAATCCTCCACCAGCCGAAGCGTGTTGTCGAACATTGCCTCATCCTCGGTCGGGAAGCCTGCAATCAGGTCCGCGCCAAAGACGATGTCGGGCCTGAGCCGTCGCGCCTCGTCGCAGAATCGGATGGCGTCATCGCGCAAATGCCGGCGCTTCATGCGCTTCAGGATCATGTCGTCGCCCGCCTGCAGCGAGAGGTGCAGATGCGGCGCGAGGCGCGGCTCGCCGCCGATCAGTTCCATCAGCTCCGGATCAACCTCGATGCTGTCGATCGATGAAAGCCTCAACCGCGCAAGTTCCGGCACATGTTTCAGAATCTGGCCAACAAGCCGGCCAAGGCGTGGCGCACCAGGCAGATCGCCGCCCCAGGACGTGAGATCCACGCCCGTGAGCACGATCTCGCGGTAACCCTCGCCAACCAACCGCTTCGCGTGTTCGATCACCTCGCCTGCGGCGGCGGAGCGCGCATTTCCCCGGCCGAAGGGGATGATGCAGAAAGTGCAGCGGTGATCGCAGCCGTTCTGCACCTGAAGGATCGCCCGCGCCCGGCCCTCGATGGCGTCCACCATGTGCGGTGCGGCCTCGCGCGTGGCGAAGATGTCGTTGACGCGAACGCGCTCGGTTGCGTGACGCTGCCATGCCTCCGGCGACAGCTTGTCGCCATTGCCCAGCACTTCCGCCACCTCGGGCATTGCGGCGAAGGTATGGGGCTCCGTCTGTGCCGCACAGCCGGTAACGAGGATGCGCCGTGCCGGGTTCTCCCGCGCCAGCTTGCGGATCGCCTGGCGCGCCTGTGCCACCGCTTCGCCGGTGACGGCGCAGGTGTTGACAATCGTCAGGTTCTCGCGGCCAGCCCGAGACGCCAGCCGTTTCATGGCCTCGGATTCAAACATGTTGAGGCGGCAACCGAAGGTGACGACATCGATGCTCACGCGGCCGCCTCGAACAGGCTGGCGGGAAGTGCTGCCTCGAATTCCCACTCCACGGGCCCCGTCATCGACACGCCGCCGTCTGCGCGCCAGTGGATGTCGAGCACGCCGCCCGGCAGCCTGACAGCCACCTCGCGCCCCGTGAGCCCGCGCCGATGCGCGGCGACTGCCGCAGCGCAGGCACCCGAGCCGCAAGCCCGCGTCAGCCCCGCGCCGCGCTCCCAGACCTTCAGGTTGAGCGACGACCGCGATGTCACGGCGGCGAGCGAGATATTCGCCCGTTGCGGAAACATGGGGTTAACCTCCAACATCGGCCCCGTGCGGGCAAGATCATGGGCCTCGACGTCGGTCACGAAGAAGATCGCGTGCGGATTGCCCATGCTGACCGCGCCGAAATCCATCGGCCAGCCGGCCTTGAGAAATGCCGTATCGAGCGCCACCCGCGCTGTGTCGGTGACCGCCGCCGCCAGCGGGATCTCGCTCCAGTCCAGCCGGGGTGCGCCCATATCCACCCGAAAGCGCCCATCCGCCAGCCGTGCGCAGGCGAGAACCCCGGCGCGAGTCTCGACAGCGAAGGCGTTCTTCCCTGTCTCGCCGGCAAGCAGCCAGGCGACGCAGCGTGTGCCATTGCCACAGGCTCCGGCCTCCGATCCATCAATGTTGTAGATCAGCACGAAGGCCTCGGTTCCTGGCGTACGCGGATCGTGCAGCACCATCAGCTGATCAAACAGCAGGCCCTCCCCGCGCCCGGTTACCCGCGCTTCGGCTGGCGTGACCACATGGGCGGAGCCGCGCAGATCGAGCACGACGATCTCGTTGCCGAGGCCGTTCATCTTCAACACCTTGTGACCGGCGAGCGGGAACATTGGACTTTCAAGCCTTTGCAGAAGTGTTTCGTTCGCCGCTGCTACCGCATTCGCCGCCGTCTTGCCATCCGATTGCCGATGTTTCACTTGACCCTTGGCACCGATGCCTCATCTGTCGCGGGACGGCCGCGATGCGGCGCAAAGAGCGGACGAATCTTGCCCATGCCCGACGTCGGATACGCCTTACCCCGCAAGCTCATCATGGCGCTTGCCGCACTGTTTGTTGGTGCAAGCGTCGTATTGGCGCAACAGGCACCCACGTTGCCGCCGCCGGGCTCCCTCTCCACCCCGCCGGCCGCCCCCAATCCGCTGGCACCCGCCAAGCCCGCCGAGGCACCCGCCGCCAGCGAGCAGCCACCCGGCACGCCGCCGCAGACGGCCGACCAGTCGAAGACACCTGACATCAGCGGCCCGACCGATGCCATGCTGACGGCGCGGCCTGCGCTGATCCTCAAGGGGCAATCAACCTGGGATGATGGCTACGATAACCTGATGGAGGCGTTCCAGAAGCTCCAGACCGAGGCGAAGCGCCTGAAATTCGATGTCGTGGGCCGGCCGCAGACGGCGTTTCTCTCCACCGATGATTTCGGCTTCCGCTATGAGGCGATGGTGGTGCTGACAAGTGATCCGGCCACACCGATCCCCAGCCTCGGCAAGGATTTCGCCATTGGCAAATCGCCTGCCGGCAAGGCGCTGAAGTTCACCCACCAGGGTGCTTACGACGACATTGACACGACCTATGAGGCGATCACCGCCTATCTGGACGAGAAGGGCCTCAAGTCCCGCGATATCTTCGTTGAGGAATACATGACCGACCCGAAGTCGTCGGAGGACATCGCGCTTGAGATGAATATTTACGTTCTTATCGAGTAGCCGGTCGCGTTAACGCGCCATTCGCCTCTGCCCGCCAACTTGCGTCACGCGCGAACAGTCGGGAGACGGGCGATGTCCATGATGAAACTGGCGATCGGCGCAGTGCTCTTTGCCGGCGTGGCGGCGGGTGCCGCCGCGACCTTCACCCCCAAACCGCCAGCACCTGCACCTGTTGCCGCGAAAGCAGCCGCCCCGGCCAACGCCTTCGCGCGTGCGCCGGAAGAGCGCGTGGCGCGCGTCTTCGCCGACCGACGTGGCCACTACATGGCGGATATCCAGATCAACGGCGTCTTCATCAAGGGCATGATCGACACGGGCGCGACCATGATCGCGATCCCCCACGAGGAAGCCGCCAAGATCGGCCGCCGCCCGCGTCCCGAGGACCGCACGGCGACCTTTAACACAGCCAACGGCACGGTGACCGGCCACATCGTGCGCCTCATGGAGGTGCGCCTGCAGGGCATCACCGTCCACGACGTCGAAGCCGCCATCATGCCGCCGGGTGCGCTTTCGGGCACGCTCATTGGGATGAGTTTCATGAAAAAGGCGCGCAGTTTTGAGTCACGTGACGGGGTGTTTACGTTGCGGCAATGAGGGTGCGTGGCGGATTAGGCCGCATTGTGCTACTGTCTATCGGTACGAGGCGAAACAACGATGGCCATCGATCAGACCACGCGTGCAGCGACGGCGTTGTTCATCGAACGCCTTGCCGCCACCTATGACGTCGGCGACGCCATCCTCTTCGGCAGCCGCGCCCGTGGTGACCATACGGCAGAAAGCGACGCAGATCTTGCGGTTGTACTCAAGAGTGCAATGCCTTCGCGTCAGGCAACAGCGGCTGCGATGGCGGACATCGCGTTCGATGTGCTTCTGGAAACAGGCGTCCTGATTTCGCCACTCCCGATCACAGAGGACGAGTACCGCGAGCCGCAGACATTCGGTCGGCCAGCGGTGATCGAGGCAATCCTCAGCGAGGGCGTGCGTCTTTGACGTTGGAAACCAATAGATTGCTGCGCCGCGCGAATCGGGCATTGTTGAGCGCCGAACTGCTTTTCAGGGACGGTGACACGGACGGCGCAAGCAATCGCGCCTATTATGCGATGCATGAAGCCGCGACCGCTGCATTGCTGCTTGCAGAGGCCCAACCCATGCCGAAGACACACGCTGGCCTGATTGCAAAGTTCGGCGAGATCGTTGTTGGCCAGGGATTGGTCGAAAGGGAGCATGGAGCAACGCTGAATAGAAGCCGACGCATTCGCGAATTGGCCGATTACAGCGGTGATGGCGTCGACGCGGAGATGGCGCGAGCGATGATTGCAGGAGCTTCCGCCTTCGTTGTTCGCATTGAAGAAATGATTGCTCAAGAAAAACCCGAGCGCTAGCGACACCGTGTCCAAGCCAGTGCACGGGCACCCTCACCCAAACCTGTTCCCCTTCGGAAATCCCTTCGGCGGCAGCTTGCCCGCATCGGCCCGCTTGCCAATCCACTCATCCAGCTCCGGGCGCTTGACGGTATACGTCCGCCCATCCGACGACTGCCACGTCAGCCCATCGGCCAGCACAAAAACCTTGGCGTCAGAAACGCCACCGTCCTTGTATTTCTGCAGCCGCACGCCCTTGCCCCGTCCCATCTCCGGCGTCTCGGACAATGGAAAGACCAGCAGCTTGCGGTTTTCGCCCACGATGGCGACGTGGTCGCCCGCAGCGGGAACGGCGAGTACCGCCTTCCAGCCCGTGTCGATGTTCAGCACCTGACGGCCCTTCTTCGTGTTTGCCAGCAGGTCTTCCGACGCAACCACGAAGCCCCGCACGTCGTTGTCGCCGGTTGCCACCATCAGCCGCTTCTCGCCTGCCTTGTGCGGCCAGAGATCGACAAGCTCCGCGCCCTCGTCGAAGTCGGCGATGAGGCTGACGGGGTCGCCGAAACCGCGGCCACCCGGCAGTTTCGATGCGTCAAGCGTGAAGACCTTGCCGTTGCTGGCCAGCAGCAGCAGTTTCGCCAGCGTGTCGGCGTGAAAGGCCAGTTTCAGCCGGTCATCACCCTTGAACTGCAGCGTCGTCAGGTCCGCCACATGGCCCTTCAGCGCGCGGATCCAGCCCTTGTCCGACAGCACCACCGTCACCGGCTCCCGCTCCACCAGCGCCTCGGCCATGTCGATGTCGGCCACACCCGTCGGCATGTCGGCGAAGGTGGTGCGGCGTTTGCCCAGCATTGTGTCCGGGCCGAAGGTCTTGCGCGTCTCGCGGATTTGCCAGGCGATGGTTTTCCACTGCTTGGCGTCATCGGACAGCAGCGCCTCGATGCCGGCCTTTTCCTCCGTCAGATCGGTAAACTCCTTGCGCAGCTCCATTTCCTCAAGCTTGCGCAGCGAGCGCAGCCGCGTGTCGAGAATAGTCTCGGCCTGAAGATCCGTCAGTTCGAAGCGGCGGATGAGGGCAGGTTTGGGCTCGTCCTCCTCGCGGATGATGCGGATCACCTCGTCAAGATTCAGGAAGGCGATGAGGAGCCCGCCCAGCCGCTCCAGCCGCCGCTCGATCTCGCCCAGCCGGTGGCGCGAGCGACGCTGAAGCACCACGCGACGGTGGTCCAGCCAGTGCCTCAGCGCCTCGCCAAGGCCGATGACGCGGGGCGTCACGCCATCGACCAGCACATTCATGTTCATGGAAATGCGCGTCTCAAGCTCGGTGAGCCTGAACAGCGATTCCATCAGCACATTCTCGTCCACCGCGCGGCTTTTCGGCTCCAGCACGACGCGGATGTCTTCAGCCGATTCGTCGCGGACGTCGGCAAGGATCGGAACTTTCTTCTCGTTGATCAGGTCGGCGAGCTGTTCAATCAGCCGCCCTTTCTGCACCATGTAGGGTATCTCGGTGATGACGATGATGTAGGTGCCGCGCCCGGTCTCCTCGCGGTGCCAGCGCGAGCGAAGGCGAAATCCACCTCGTCCAGTGCGATAGGTTTCTGCGATAGATAATTGACTTTCAACGATAATTCCGCCTGTCGGAAAGTCCGGTCCCGGAATGAATGTCAACAGCTTCTCGGCCGGTGTGTCCGGCCGCTCGATCAGATAGAGCGCCGCATCGCAAAGCTCAGCTGCGTTGTGGGGCGGGATCGAGGTCGCCATGCCGACGGCGATGCCCGTCGCGCCATTCGCCAGCATGTTAGGGAAAGCACCAGGCAAAACAATGGGTTCATCGTTTTCGTTATTGTAGGTCTGGCGAAAGTCGACAGCGTCCTCGTCGATACCCTGCAGGAGCAGTGCCGCCACCTGCGTCAGCTTGGCCTCGGTATAGCGATAGGCGG
>JBOFUS010000631.1:0-2080 GCA_051652685.1 Beijerinckiaceae bacterium | reverse complement strand
TATCCGCTATGGCGCACGCCCCATGAATTCCGCCATGACAGAACTGTGCTATGGGAGGGCCGTCGCCGGCAGCTTCAGGACGACACGAGGCTTTGGATGTCCGCCACGAATTTCAACACAAGGAACGATACTTTCCGGAAGTTGTTGGGCAACGGACTGACTTATCGCGTGCCCAGATTCCAGCGCGACTACAGCTGGGAAGAGGAGCACTGGGATGATCTCTGGCAGGATATCCTTGGAACAGTGAATGAAGGGGGCGAGGTTGCGCACTACATGGGCTATCTTGTCTTGCAAACACCCGATGACAAGGTATTCGATATCATTGATGGTCAACAACGGCTGACCACGCTGAGCCTCATTGTTCTGGCGGCGCTCAAGCAGCTTAAACGGCTAAAGTCGGAGGGCAATGACCCGGATAGAGCACAGCAGAGACTTGATGGTTTGCGGCAAACCTACATTGGATATCTGGACCCTGTTTCGCTTGTCACGCGCTCCAAGCTGACGCTGAACCGCAACAACGACAATTACTATCAAACGTACCTTGTCGCCCTTGCCGATACGCTTCCACAGCGCAGGTTCAAGGCGTCAGAGCGCTTGCTGCGCAAGGCCTTCGAGTGGTTTGATCGTCAACTGCGCGACTATATCATCAGGCAGGATGACCCGGGCCAGGCCATCGCCCGTCTCATCGATACCATGAGTGACAGACTTTTTTTTACGGTGATCACGGTCACCGACGAGTTGAATGCCTACAAGGTGTTTGAGACGCTCAACGCCAGAGGCGTGCGACTTTCAGCAACTGACTTGCTGAAAAACTATCTCTTCTCGGTTCTGCATCGGGGAGAGCAGCGTGACCACGAGTTAAGGAACCTCGACGAGCGCTGGGAAAGCATTGTCGGCCGCTTGGGCGCGGAGAGTTTTCCGGACTTTCTGCGTGCCCATTGGATCAGCCGACACAGCTTTGTTCGGCAAGCTGACCTGTTCAAGACCATCAGCGGAAAGGTCCCTTCGCGGGAAAGCGTGTTTCACCTGCTTGCCGGGCTGGAAGAGGACATGGATCCCTATCTTGCGCTATCCGACCCCGAACCTTCGACGTGGCCTTTGGAGCAGAAGGAGAATGTGCGGCTCTTGCGCATGTTCAGTGTGCGTCAACCCGTGCCCTTGCTGCTCGCTGCAAAGCGACGCTTCGTGGAAGCCGAGTTCGGAAAGCTGCTCAAGGCGATCGTAAACATCAGCTTCCGATACAATGTCATAGGCAATCAGCAGACAAGCGAACAGGAGCGGCGATACCATGCTGTTGCCCAGCAAATAGCATCCGGTCAGCATGACCGAATCGCGAGCGTGATAGCCGAGCTTGCCGTCATCTACCCGAAAGATGACGCGTTTCGCTCAGCGTTTACTGAAAAGACAATAACAACAACTCAGTCGCGAAATACCAAGATCGTTCGATACATTCTCAGTGAGCTGAACCGTGAGATTTCGGGGTCAGCCGTCGATTTTGATAGTCCCGCCGTTTCATTGGAGCATATTTGCCCGCAAAATCCCGAGGACGGATGGGAAGAGTTTTCTGACGAGGATGTGGAAACGCTGGTGATGCGGCTCGGAAACATGACGCTGCTGGAGCAGGGCGCAAACATGAACCACGGCAATATCGCCTATCAGGAAAAGCGCAAAGCCTACGCGGCAAGCGGCTACGAGATCACACGCAGGGTCGCGGCTGAAAACGATAACTGGACGCCTCAAAGACTGGCGATCCGACAGAAGGCGATGGCGAAGCTCGCAACGTCAATCTGGAAAGTATCTCAGCTTTCATAGCGTCAAAGCCCCCTCACTCTGCCGCCAGCCGCGTCTCCGGTTTCGGCATCAGCTTCGTCACCACCGGCGGTCCTTGCGCGGGTACGTCGTCGTCTTCTTTCGGTCCCGCGAACCCCGAGAAGAGCCGGCTGATCAGCCGGCTGATGCTGTCCACCACCGAGTAGAACGACGGCACAAAGACAAGGCTCAGCACCGTCGATACAAGAAGGCCGCCGATCACGCCGATGGCCATCGGCGCGCGGAACTCGCCGCCATCGCCGACGCCAAG
>JBOFUS010000630.1:0-2771 GCA_051652685.1 Beijerinckiaceae bacterium | reverse complement strand
GGCGGTGGCGTGCGCACGGTTGAGGATATCCGCGCGCTGATGCTCGCCGGCGCCGACAAGGTTTCCATCAATTCCGCCGCTGTGAAGGACCCGACCATCGTCGCGCGTGCGGCGGAGAAGTTCGGCAGCCAGGCGATTGTCGTTGCGGTCGATGCGAGGTTGGAGCTGCGCCAGTGCGGTGCCGAGCGCTGGCAGATCTTCACCCATGGCGGTCGGGTCGGGACGGGTATCGACGCGCTCGAGTTTGTCCGGAAGGTCGCGGACTACGGTGCCGGCGAAATCCTGCTGACGTCGATGGACCGTGACGGCACCAAGTCCGGCTTCGATCTTTCACTAACCCGCGCCGTCAGCGACGCTGTCTCCATTCCTGTTGTGGCATCAGGCGGCGTCGGCTCCCTTGATCACTTCGTCGACGGTGTGATCGAGGGGCGGGCAAGCGCGGTCCTCGCCGCTTCCGTCTTCCACTTCGGCACCTTCACCATCGGCGAAGTGAAGCGCCACATGGCGGCGGCGGGTATTCCTGTCCGGCTTGATTGAGCGCTGGCGCGGCAGCGCAGTATCCGTCATTCAGCCGCAATTCACGCGTGCTCAAGCTATGAACGCCCCATGACGGACGCCCCGATGAACGATCTCGCCCCGAACACCCTTTCGCCCGTCGCGCTCACGCCCGCCGGTCTGCAATCGACGGCAGAGCTGGCCTGGCGGCGCTTCTTTGTCTTCGCCCTCAACATCATCACCTATGTCTGGCTGGCGGCCTGGCTTGGGGATATTCTGGGCCATGACGGCTGGTCGCTCGTTGATGTCGTGATGTTCGCATGTTTCCTGATTGGCACGCCATGGACGGTGCTGGGATTCTGGAATGCTGTGATCGGCCTTTGGCTACTGAAGTTCGCGAGGGACCCGCTGGCGCAGACCGCGCCCTACCTCGCGGCTGCCGAAACGAACATCGACGTGACCGTGCGCACCGCCGTGTTCATGACGGTGCGCAACGAAGACCCCGAGCGGGCGCTGAAACGCTTCGACGTGATCCGCGAGAGCACGATGACGACCGGGCAGGGTGCGGCCTTTGGCTGGTTCGTTCTTTCCGATACGCCAGACGGAACGCCCGAAGCGGAAGCCGAGGAAGCCGCTTTCAACGCGTGGAAAGCCTCGCGCGGCAATCCCGACAGCATCATCTACCGCCGCCGCACCGAGAACACGGGCTACAAGGCCGGCAACGTGCGCGATTTCTGCGACCGCTGGGGCGCGGAATATGAACTCATGCTGCCGCTGGATGCCGACAGCCTGATGTCGGGCGAGACCATCGTGAAGCTGGTGCGCGTGATGCAGGCCTATCCGAAGCTCGGCATTCTCCAGAGCCTTGTCGTCGGCATGCCGTCCACCTCGGTCTTCGCCCGCATATTCCAGTTCGGCATGCGCCACGGCATGCGCAGCTACACCATGGGGCAGGCCTGGTGGGTAGCGGATTGCGGCCCTTTCTGGGGCCACAACGCCGTTGTGCGCATCAAGCCTTTCATCGAGGATTGCGAACTGCCGGTGCTGCCGGGCGGTCCGCCGCTGGGCGGCCATATCCTCAGCCATGACCAGGTGGAAGCCACATTCATGCGCCGCGCCGGATACGAATGCCGTGTGCTGCCCATAGAGATGGGCAGCTGGGAAGAAAACCCGCCGACCATCCTCGAATTCGCCAAGCGCGACACCCGCTGGTGCCAGGGCAACATGCAGTACTTCGGCCTGCTGAAGACGCCGGGACTGTTGCCCATGAGCCGCTTCCAGCTCGCCTGGGCGATCCTGATGTTTCTGGGCACGCCCGCCTGGACACTGCTGATTGCGCTTGCCGCCATCCAGCCGTTTCTGGTGGACCAGAACACGTTTCCCACCGGTTCGCTCCTTGCGCTCTATGCTGTCTATTTGCTGATGTACCTCTCGCCCAAGATCGCGGGTTTCATCGATATTCTGGCCTCCAATGAGGAGAGCCGGCGCTACGGCGGGCGGTTGACGTTCATCATGGGCGCGGCGGTGGAACTCGTCTTCGCCTTCCTGCTTGGCGCAGTAACCACCTTCCGCACGACCATCTTCATGATCGGGCTGATCTTCGGCAAGACGGTCAGCTGGAACGGTCAGGCGCGCGATGCGCATGGCATCCCCTTCGCCACAGCGCTTCAGGGCATGTGGCCGCAGCTTGCCTTCGGCATCATCGTGATGGTTGTCGCCTGGGTCGGAAGCCCGCTGCTGTTCGTCTGGGGGTTGATCATGACGCTGGGCTACGTGACTGGCGTGCCTTTCGGCATGTTTACCGCTGATCCGACGCTGGGCAAAGCCATGGCGAAGATGAAGCTTTGCGGCATTCCCGAGGAATTCGACGCGCCGGCCGAAGTGAAGGCGGTGCAGGGATGACCATGCTCGCGGATATTCAAGCCCGCGTGGCCGAAGCGCTGGGCCTTGGCCATGCCGAGGTCGCCCGCTCCATTGACGTCTATTACGGCAACCCGGCGCGCGACGCTGCGATGGACCTGCTCTACGCGCGGTTCCTGAAGCCCGGCGGTCTCGCCTTCGATATCGGCAGCCATGTGGGCGATCGCATTGGTTCCTTCCGCCGGCTTGGTGCGCGCGTTCTGGCGCTGGAGCCCCAGCCGGCCTGCGCGGCGGCGATCCGCGCCATTCACGGCCGGGATTCCGGCGTCACCCTGCTGGAATCCGCCTGCGGTCCTGCTCCCGGATTGCTGACGCTGCATGTGAACAGCGCCAACCCGACGGTCACCACCGCCTCC
>JBOFUS010000629.1:0-2186 GCA_051652685.1 Beijerinckiaceae bacterium | reverse complement strand
CCGAAGAACGTCTCCCAAGGCTGAATGTGTATTATCAGTTTTGGAGGAACGAACATGACGGGAATCGTGCGGGCGCGCTACACGCTGGAGTTCAAGCAAGAGGCGGTTAGGCTGGTGCGTGGTGGTCAATCACTGACCTCGGTCTCCCGAGGGTTGGGCGTTTCGGCGCAATCGATTGATAACTGGGTGAAGGCGGATGCTGTCGGCGGTCTGAAGGAAGCCAAGGGCAAACCGGTGAATGCGGATCAGATGGAGATTGCACGTCTGAAGGCCGAACTGGCAAAGACGCGGATGGAGCGCGACATCCTAAAAAAAGCGGCGGCGTATTGTGCGAGGGAGTCGAGAATAGAGATACGCCTTTATCGAGCGACACGAGCAGGTCTGGCCGATCACGGTGCAATGCCGGGTTCTGGCTGTGAGCGCCAGCGGCTACCATCAGCACCGGGCACGCAGCGAAGCGCCTGATCAGCTGGGCCGCATCCGTGACATGGCCCTTCTGGTCCACATCCGGGCGGTCTTTGCCGAGATGAAGGGAGCCTATGGCTGGCCGAGGCTATGGCGCGAACTCACCGCACGGGGTGTCCATGCCAGCAAGGAGCGTGTGCGCAAGCTGATGAAGGCCAATGGCCTTCAGGCACGTGGAAAGCGCAAGTTCAAGGCGACAACGAACTCCAATCATACCCTGCCTGCCTCGCCGGACCTGCTGGAGCGGAACTTCAGCACGCCCGAACCGAACCGGGTCTGGACAGGCGACATCATCCTCGGGTCAAGCCCTACAACATTCACACATCTTTTTCTTGCCGTTTGCTGCTTGATCTGATTCCTTTCTGTGGGCGTGTTTCAGCAGGAGGTGGGGATGTCTGGGTGTGGTCTTGGTCGTTTTGGCGATCATCGGCTGGAAAAAGGGGGGTCTTTTTGCATGACCGCCTGGTGGCTGTTGCTTCACGTGGGCTCAGTGTTCGGCGGCTTGGTGCAACACGTGCGGGCGAGATGCGGATCACGCGGTTCTTGCGCAACGATGCCGTGAGCCTTGGCGAGATGCTGGAAAGCGCGTGTGGCAGGACCTGCGCGCGGGTATCAGGCCGCCATGTTCTGGCCATCCAGGATACGACGACGGTTCGCGCCGAGGACGGTGGCCGCTGTGTCGCACTGCATCCTGTGATTGCGGTCGATGCGGTTGATGGTGGGCTGCTCGGGCTTGTGGAGGCGCAGTTCTTCACGCGGACCGGCGGCAAGCGCAGCCAGTGCCAGAATGTGCCGTTTGCCGACAAGGAGAGCCGACGCTGGCTGGACGGTGCAAAGGCTGCGGGCGCTCTGAAAGCTGCGGGTGCGGCTTGCGTCACAGTCGTCGCCGACCGTGAGGGTGATATCTACGAAGACTTTGCCCTGAGGCCGGAGGGGACCGAACTGGTGATCAGGGCCGGACAGGACCGCCGCCTGACAGATGGCACGCGTCTGTTTGATCGTCTGGCGAACACCCATGAGATGGGGCGGATGAGTGTCGAGTTGGCGGCGGCTCCCGGCCGCAAGGCCCGCACGGCCATCATCGGGTTGCGCTTTGCCAGTGTCGAGGTTGCTTCTCCGGTGAGCCGCAAAAGCATGAATGAACGCAAGGCTCTGCCGCCATCGGTGTTGCTGACGCTGATCGAAGCGCGCGAGGTTGATCCGCCGCTTGGTGCGCCCGACATCAGCTGGCGGCTGCTGACCAGCCATCGCGTCACAGACCTTGCCG
Source organism: Beijerinckiaceae bacterium (assembly GCA_051652685.1). Lineage (GTDB taxonomy): Bacteria > Pseudomonadota > Alphaproteobacteria > Rhizobiales > Beijerinckiaceae > JADCCX01. The sequence goes on along the minus strand of JBOFUS010000629.1, from coordinate 454 downwards.
ACGCACGGCGGATTGTCGGCTTTTACCGTCGCCGCTGGATCATCGAGGAGGTATTCCGCGCGCTCAAGACCAAAGGCTTCGACGTGGAGCGGTTGCGCCTGGCACAAGGGCCCTTCGAGAAACTCGTGCTGGCCAGCCTGATCGCTGCCGTCACCGTCCTGCAACTCGTCCACGAGCGTGACGGGGCGCGGCAAAGCCCTGTCACCGACGCCTTCGACGAGGATGACATTCCAGCCCTCGAGGCCACCTGCACCAGCCTTGAAGGCAAAACCCTGCGCCAGAAGAACCCGCATCCGAAGCGCTCGCTCGCCTACGCGGCATGGGTTCTCGCACGCCTCGGTGGATGGACAGGATACTATGGAAAACCTGGGTCAATCACCATGCTCCACGGCCTCGTCCAGTTCCACGCCATCAAACACGGTTGGAGCCTCAGACTTGTGTGAATCTTGTAGGG
>JBOFUS010000628.1:0-3766 GCA_051652685.1 Beijerinckiaceae bacterium | reverse complement strand
GCTTGCGGCGTTGGCGGCGGCGGCATCAGCAAAGACGATCTGCTGGATGTCCCGTTTCTCGGGCGGGCCGAAGCGGCCAGTCGCGGCAACGCGATCGTAGGTCGCGCGAAGATCCGTGTCCGAGATGTTGATCAGATTGGCGAATTCCGCCGGGCGTGCCGTCAGGACGTGGAGCTTGCGATACTCGGGCGCGCGAAACGCCGTTTTGCGCTCGTCGTGCAGCTTGCGCAGCACATCCTCGGCCGGCAGGTCCAATGAGGCGGCGATGGTGCCCGGCACCGTGACGAAAGCGATTGTTCGCTCTTCACGCTGATAACGATGCACCGCATCGCGCAGGACCAACGGCGGTTCGAAACCGCTCGTCAGTGTCTCGCCGATGTGGCGGCGCAGCGCGCCTTCCTTCTGCTGGCGAAGAAGGCCGGCCTCTGTCAGGCCAACACTGCGCAGATAGTTGTCGAGGGTCTGGCGGTCAAAGCGGCCATCCGGCCCGCGAAAGGCGCGCTCGGCGGCGAGGCTGCGGGCTATCTCCTGGTCAGAGATCCCCAGACCCAGCGACTTCGCTTTCTGCGTGACCGCCGATTCCGCGATCAGCTGGTTGAGGATCTGCCGGTCGATGCCGATGGTGCGGGCCTGCTCGGCGGTGAAGCCACGTGAGCGCTGCTGCAACTCCGTGATGCGCTGCTGGAATTGCTGGCGGAACGCTTCGGAACCCACCTCGACGGAACCGACGCGCGCAACGGCCGTGTTCACGCCGCCGCGAAAGATATCGCCAATGCCCCAGACCGCGAAGCTGAGGATGAGGATGCTGAAAAGCACCGTGAGCACCAGCTTGCCGAGCCAGTTGCCGGATGCGCGCCTGAGACTTTCGAGCATACCATCGCCATTGATTGTCGCGCGGTTTCAACCCCTTGGGTTATCGCCGTGCGTTGTTTCATTAAGTGGGCCGTGATAGGCGGCTTTCCAGGGCAAAACAACGGCAGAATCGATGACACCCACCATACGTCCACTGATCGCCGGCAACTGGAAAATGAACGGGCTAAAGGCTTCGGCCGTCGAGCTGAAAGCCATCATCGACGGCATGAAGGGCGAGGTTGCGTCCAAGGCCGATCTGCTGATCTGTCCACCAGCCACCTTGCTGATGGGTTTTGCAAAGGTGGCCGAGAGTTCAGAGCTCGCCATCGGCGCACAGGACTGCCACGCGGCGGCGAGCGGCGCACACACGGGAGATATCTCCGCAGAAATGATTGCTGACGCCGGCTGCCGCGCCGTGATCGTGGGCCATTCCGAACGCCGGGCAGATCATGGCGAGGTGGATGCCGTTGTTCGGGCCAAGGCGGCGGCTGTGTTGAAGGCGGGATTGATCGCCATCATTTGCGTTGGTGAGACAGAAGCGCAGCGCGACGCAGGTCTGACGATTGACGTGGTGGCCACCCAGGTGGCGGGCTCCGTGCCCGACGGTGCCAATACGGCGCAGCTTGTGATCGCTTACGAGCCGGTATGGGCTATCGGCACGGGTCGCACGCCTACTGCCGCGGAAATTGCCGAGGTCCACGCCGCCATCCGCAACGGGCTGATCGCGCGGTTTTTGGACGCGGGCGAGAGCATCGCCATTCTCTACGGCGGCTCGGTAAAGCCGGCGAACGCGTCGGAATTGCTGGCGGTGGCAAATGTCAACGGCGCGCTGGTCGGCGGCGCAAGTCTCAAGGCGGCGGATTTCCTCGCAATCGCCCGCGCCTGCCCCTGAAGCGGCACCAGAAATGGAAAAAGCGCCGGTGGTCCGGCGCTCTCGACAACGTACCCGCAGGGTGCGTGCTTACTTGATCTTGCCTTCGCGGTACTCAACGTGCTTGCGCGCGACCGGATCGTACTTCTTCATCACGAGCTTCTCGGTCTTGGTGCGCGCGTTCTTCTTGGTCACGTAGAAATGACCCGTGTCCGCCGACGAGTTAAGGCGGATCTTGATGGTGTTGGCCTTCGCCATGGTTCGTCTCCTGCGGGGCGCGCACCGTGAGGCCCGAGCCGAAATAACGGAGCCCGCGACGTATGGCGCGGGCGACATCGGTCGCGTGTGCCTCCGTCGGCCTCGAATGTCAAGAACGTCGCATGCGCTTACACGTCGAGTGACGGCAGGCGCGCCTCGATGGCAGCGCGCTGTGGCTCCAATTGCGGTGGCAGCATCAATCTCCCGCCAAGGCTTTCAAGGGGTTCATCGGCCGTGAAGCCAGGAGTATCCGTCGCGATCTCGAACAGCACGCCGCCGGGCTCACGGAAATAGACGGAGCGGAAATAGTTCCGGTCGATCTGCTCGGTCACCTGGCAGCCAAGCTTCCGCAGGTTCTCGACCATGCCGGCCTGTGCAGCGTCATCCGCAGCCCGGAATGCCACGTGATGCACCGTGCCGCGCCCGGACAGGCCCGCAGGAAGAGCTTCTTCTGCATTCAGGTCGATAACAGAGCCAACTCCATCCGTTCCACTGCTGAAACGAATTTGCCCGCTGTCGATACCCGCGCGGACATAGCCGAGCGTTTCCAGCACGGTCGCAGTCGCTTCCGGCTGGCGCGACCAGAGCGCGATCCCGTGGAAGCCGCGAAGTGCCGCATCCGCCGAAACCCCCTCGCCCGTCCAGGCGGCAAGACTGGCCATACCCTGCCGTTCGACAATCTCAAGCGGCGCGCCGTCGCCGTCTGCAAACGCGATGAAAGTGTCGTCGAAACGTTGACCATCGGTAATGCCATTCACGCCCGCCGCCGCCAGCCGCTCACGCCAGTAGGGCAGGCTGCCGGCGGGCGCGGCGAAACTGGTCGCTACCGCCTGGCCACGGCCCGGCGTGCCCTGTCGCGCGTCGGGCCAGGGAAAGAAGGTCATCGCCGTGCCGGGACTGCCCGTTTCGTCACCGTAATAGAGGTGATAGGTGCCCGGATCGTCGAAGTTGACGGTCTTCTTGACCATCCGCAACCCGAGCAGGCGGTTGTAGAATTCGGCATTGGCTTTCGGCCCGCCCGAAAGGGCGGTGATGTGGTGGATGCCGGCAGTGCGGGACATGGCGGATTCCTTTCGCTGTTGACAGACAGTTTGCTGTCAGTTGCCCGGCTATGTGCGGCGGTGACGCTGACGTTTCAACGACGGCAAACCCTGCTTGCGATTGCGCACACGTAGGGCGCTACTCCTGCAGCCGCAGCCAATCATCCTCGGCCAGTGCGAGTTTTGCCGCCAGTGCAGCCCTGTCCCGGGCCAGAATGCCGGCCTTGGCGGGGTTTTCGCGAAACGCCTGCGGCCGGGCCAATGCCTCGTCCACACGGGCCAGCAACGCCTGAAGCTTGGCGATCTGCGCCTCCGCCTGCGCGATCTTGCGTATCGTCTGGCTGCTGGAAGGACGCGGCACTTCCGATGCCCCGTTGTCAGCATTTTTGTCGGAGGGTCCGTCACCGTTCCGATCCACCCGCCGCGAGGACAACACCAGTGCGGCATATTCATCCATGTCGCCGTCAAACGGCCGCACGCCGCCATCGGCCACGAGCCAGAGACGGTCACAGGCCGCGTCCAGCAGAAACCTGTCATGCGAGACGATCACGACCGCACCTTCATATTCCGCAATCGCGGTGATCAACGCCTCGCGCATGGGAATGTCGAGGTGGTTGGTCGGCTCGTCGAGAATCAGCAGATGCGGCCCGTCGAAGGCGGCAAGTCCTAACAGAAGCCGCGCCTTCTCGCCGCCCGAAAGGCGTTCCACCGGCGTGTCCGCCTTGTCGGCCCCGAAACCCAGCTG
>JBOFUS010000627.1:0-3188 GCA_051652685.1 Beijerinckiaceae bacterium | reverse complement strand
GCGCCGCCGTTGGGCCAGGCCGTGCGCTCGATGATCGAGACGCTGCTGCCCGCCGGTTTCGCGCGCTGGGCGGCGGCAGCAAAGAACTGGCGCGGTCGCGTCATGCGTGCCGGGCTTGATGCACCCGCACGCAAGAGCTTCTGGCGGCGCTTCGCGGCGGAGGCCATGGCGCGGCCCAACGATGCCCCTTGCCCGGTTGAGCGCGAGGCAATGCTCGCCGACCTCCAGTTCCGCCGCCCGGATGCTCCGCGCGGCTCACTGGCGCTGGTGGGCGCGGGACCGGGCGATCCGGAGTTGCTGACGCTCAAGGCGGTGCGTCTGCTGCGCGAGGCAGATGTGATCCTGCATGACGATCTCGTCAGCGCGGAAGTGCTGGCCTTCGCCCGTCGCGAAGCGCGCAAGATCCATGTGGGCAAGCGCGGCGGCGAAATGTCCTGCGCGCAGGGTGAGATCACTGCGCTCGCCGTGCGGCTGGCGGCGGAGGGCGAACGCGTGGTGCGCCTGAAGGGTGGCGATCCGCTGATCTTCGGCCGGGCGGATGAGGAAATCACGGCGGCGCGCGCGGCGGGCGTGCCCATCGAGATCGTCAACGGCATTTCGGCCGCCATGGGCGCGGCGGCGGGCCTCGGGCTGTCTCTGACAAAGCGTGGCGTGGCGCGGCGTGTGCAGTTTGTCACGGCACACGACGATCAGGGAGCCATTCCCTCGACGCTCGACTGGAAGAGCATCGCCGATCCGGACGTAACCACCTGCGTCTACATGGGTCGCCGTGCGCTGGGCGGCTTTGTCGCCCGCGCCATCGCCCATGGCCTGCCGCGCGAGACGCCCGCGGCAATGGTCATCAACGCAACGCGGGCTGATCAGAAACTGGTGACAGGCAATATTGGTGAGCTTCCGGCACTGGCCGAGCGTTGCGAAACAAAAGGGCCGGCCGTGTTCCTGATCGGCCGTGCCTTGGCCCGGGAGGAATGCGTCTCGTCAGAATTCGCCGAAGCAATCCGCCTCGCGGGTTGAGAAACCGCGCTTTTCTTCAACCCGCGTGGGCGTTCATGGTGAGAAGTTCGTAGGTCGCGACGCTTTCGCCGGCAACCGTCGTGATCTCGACGTCCCAGCGCACCTCGCCGTAGTCGGCATGGCGGGGTGCCTTGCTCTTTACCGCCAGCCGCACCTGGATCGACTCGCCCGGCGTCACGGGCTTCAGGAAGCGCAGATTATCAAGGCCGTAATTGGCGAGCACAGGCCCACGCTCCGGCTCCACGAAAAGCCCCGCCGCGAATGACAGCAGCAGATAGCCATGAGCCACGCGGCCGGGGAAGAACGGGTGGCCCTTCACCGCCTCCTCGTCCATATGCGCGTAAAACGTGTCCCCGGTAAACGCTGCAAAGTGTTCGATGTCGGCGAGTGTCACCTCGCGCGCCTTGGAGTGGAACGTCTGGCCGGGCACCAGTTCTCCGAAGGGCAGGCGGAAGGGGTGCACGTCCGGCGTAGTCTCCGGCGCACCCTTCGTCCAGCTCTTCAACAGCGCTGTCAGCATGGCGGGCGAGCCTTGCAGCGCCACGCGGCGCAGATGGTGCTTCACGGCCCGGATGCCGCCCAACTCCTCGCCGCCGCCGGCGCGGCCGGGGCCGCCGTGGGTCAGATGCGGCATGGGCGAACCGTGGCCGGTGGACTCCTTGGCGCAGTCACGGTCCAGCACCAGCAGACGGCCATGGAACGCCGCAGCACCAAACACCATCTCGCGCGCGACTGCCGGATCATGCGTCACCAGCGAGCCGACAAGGCTGCCCTCGCCCCGGTTGGCGATGGCGATGGCCTCGCCGATGTCGCGATAGGGCATCAGCGTCGCCACCGGGCCGAAGGCCTCGACCGCATGCAATGCCACCGCCCGCAGCGGATCACGCGCCCGGAGCAGCAAGGGCGAGACAAAAGCGCCCTTCGCGGCATCCGCGCCGTCAACCTCCACATGTGCCGGATCGCCGCAGACGATTCCGGCTTCGACTTCCAGCGCCGCGATCTTGCGACGGAGATCATCGCGCTGCGCCAGCGAGGCGAGCGGCCCCATGCGCGTGGTTTCAAGCCGGGGGTGACCGATCCGCGTGGCCTTCAACCGTGTTGAAAGCGCCTCTGCCACTGCATCCGTAAAGGCTTCCGGCACAATGACCCGCCGGATGGCGGTGCATTTCTGCCCGGCCTTCACGGTCATCTCACGGTGGACCTCTTTGATGAACAGGTCGAACTCCGGCGTGCCGGGCGCGGCGTCCGGCCCCAGGATCGAGCAGTTGAGCGAATCCCGCTCCGCCATGAACGGAACCGCATGGCGCAGCAGCCCCGGATGCGCCTGAAGCTGCACCGAGGTTTCGAGCGAGCCGGTGAAGGCCACCATGTCCTGGCCGGTGAGATGCTCGAACAGATCATGGGTCGCGCCGCAGATGAACTGGAACGCGCCGGCCGGCAGCACCCCGCTCTCCACGATCAGCCGCGCCGCCCGCTCCGCCACCTGCGCCGTGGCAGTCGCGGGCTTGGCGATGACGGGCATGCCGGCGAGAATGGCGGGTGCCAGCTTCTCCAGCATGCCCCAGACGGGGAAGTTGAAGGCATTGATCTGCACCGCGACACCCTCGCGCGCCACATAGGCGTGACGGCCGACGAAGCTTCCCGTCTTCGACAGGGCCTCCACCGAGCCATCGATCAGGAAGGTCTCGTTTGGCAGCTCACGCTTGCCCTTGGAGGCGAAGACAAACAGCGTACCAATGCCGCCGTCGATGTCGATCCAGCTGTCGGCGCGGGTGGCGCCCGTGTCGAAGGAGAGGTCGTAGAGCTGCTCCTTGTGCAACATCAGATGCTGCGCCAGCCGCTTCAGCAGGTCAGCGCGCTGGTGGAAGGTGAGCGCCCGGAGCGCTGCTCCGCCGGTGCGCCGCGCATGGGCAAGCATGCTGCCCATATTGAGCCCGGAGCTATCAGCCAGCGCGACGGTATCGCCGGTGATGGCACTCCGGATCTCGGCCGATTGTCCGCTGCCCGCATGCCAACGGCCTTCCGCATAGCTCTGGAGCAACATGGTTTTCTCCCTGCCGGCCGTGTTTCACGATCCCGAGGTCAGGGATAGCAGGGCGCGCGCAAGGCGGACAAGGCGGGGCGCACCCCTTCTCCCCTTGCGGGAGAAGGTGGCAGGCGAAGCCTGACGGATG
>JBOFUS010000626.1:0-1999 GCA_051652685.1 Beijerinckiaceae bacterium | reverse complement strand
CACCAGCGTGTCGCTTCGCCGGCGGAATATGGCGTGGTTCGCTAGGGCATGGGTCGGCAGGTAATGTTGTCTTTCATGCGCCAAACCAATCTGTCCCCATTTTTCTTGGGACTGCTTCTGATTGCGATCTTTTCAACCTCAGCACTCTCGCAAGCCCCGCAAAACCCGTTCGCCATAGGCGGTCTTGAAGGCGCTGGCGGCCGTCCGCAATCGGGTATCGCCGGCTATATCCTCGGCAAGCAGGCGGAGTTTACCCGCGCCATGACCGCCGCCGCGCGCGCCGTGAAAACGGATCCCTCCGCGCTGTGGACGCTGGTCGGCATTGCCTTCGCCTATGGCGTCTTCCATGCAGCGGGTCCCGGCCATGGCAAGGCGATCGTCGCCTCCTATGTGGTGGCGAACGAGAGCGCGTTGAAACGCGGCGTCATGGTCGCGACCGCGGCTGCCATCGTGCAGGGACTGGTCGCCGTGGCGTTGGTCGGTATCGTGGCTGTCGCGCTTGGTGGCACGCGGCAGATGATGACAGCCAGCGTGAACTGGATCGAGTTGGCGAGCTACGCCGCCATCGTCGCGTTCGGCCTCTGGCTGCTTGTCCGCAAGGGCAGGGCGCTCTGGCGTGCGATCACCGACCAGCCGGAAGAGGCCTGCGATCACGTCCACCTGCCCGGCCCCGAGAAGCTCTCGGGCGCGAGCCTGCGCGATGCCGCTGCCGCCGCGATCGCAGCCGGCATTCGCCCGTGCTCGGGGGCCATCCTGATCCTTGTCTTCACATTGGCGCAGGGCGCGTTCTGGGCCGGTGCGCTGGCGGTCGCGGCCATGGCGGTGGGTGTAGCGCTCACGACGTCCGGCATCGCGGCCATCGCCGTCTATGCCAAAGGGCTGGCCGTGGGGCTGGCGTCCGGGCGAGGGCGCGGGGGCGAGATCGCAGTGCGGATCGTCGAGGTTCTGGCCGCGCTTGCCGTGACTTTGCTGGGGCTGGCTCTGGTCAGCGGGCAATGGGCAAATGTGGGTGGAAGTTGAGCTTTGGCAGGAACGGCAACGACAGTACCGATCTGCGCTTGCCTTGAAGTTTCTTAAAACTACTGCTAAGCCTTAGCTGGTGAATAGCCTTGATTTCGAATGGGACGCGGCGAAGGCGGCTTCGAACCAACTCAAGCATGGCGTGTCGTTCGAGAATGCGCGCGCCGTATTCGCCGATGCATTCGCTGTTGAAGTTGCCGAAAAGTTCGAAAGCTACGGCGAAGAACGCTTCAACATCATTGGAATGGCGTATGGCCGCTTGATTTTTGTGGCCTATGCCATGCGCGGAGAACGGATCCGCATCATCTCGGCGAGAGGAGCCGAACCCTATGAGCAACGAACCTACTTCGACAGCAACGGTTGATCAGAGAGCTGACTGGACGCGTTTCGACAGCATGACAGCGGCCGAAAGGCATGCAGCTGCCGTGAACGATCCCGATGCCCGCCCGTTGTCTGAAGCGGATCTGGCGCAGATGAAGCGTACGCCCCGTGCGAGAATCATCCGTCGCGCCATGGGCTTGTCGCAGGAAGAGTTTGCCGGCCGCTTCCACATTCCACTCGGGACTCTCAGGGACTGGGAGCAGGGCAGGAAAGAGCCGGACACGGCAGCACGGGCCTATCTGCAGGTGATTGGCCGAAATCCACAAGCCGTGCTGGATGCGCTTGCCGTGCGGCCCTAGAAGCCGGCTCATTCCGCCCGCTACCCCAGCTCCACCACCTGCCCATGTGGCGTGTCGCGCGCGGCCCTGTCCCACTGCTCCTTGAGCACGCCCAGCATGCCGGCGCTGGTGAGGCCCTTGGCAATCAGCAGGTTCTCCAGCGCCGCCAGCCAGTGACGGTAGTAGCCGACCCCGTCGTCGATCTCGCCAAGTTTGCGGATGCGCGCAATTTCGGCCGAGAGCGCCGCGCCGAACTCCGGCCAGGCGAAGACGCCGCGTTCATGCAGATGCACCGCCAGCGCGAAGGCCTGTGCCTCCCA
>JBOFUS010000625.1:0-5524 GCA_051652685.1 Beijerinckiaceae bacterium | reverse complement strand
GCCTGCTCGGGCGAAAACAGGAAGTCCTTGAGATAGCCCATGACGTGCTTGCGCTCGCCCGCCACCTCGATGATGTCGCCCCGATCATCCGTCATCGCCTGCTTGAGGGTGAAGGTCGGGTCGACGTTCTCGCGCTTCTGATCGAGTGTGGACAGCGCCACGCTGATGCCGATCTTCACCTGGCCCTCGTCGGGTTCAAGCCCGCCGGTCAGCATGTTGATCAGCGTCGTTTTTCCTGCGCCGTTCGCACCGATGATGCCCAGCCGGTCGCCCCGCGCGATGCGGCTGGAGAAGCCCTTCACCACCGTGCGCTCGCCGTAGGTCTTGGAAATATCGATGGCCTCGATGACGAGCTTGCCGCTCTCCTGCGCCTCGCTCGCCTGAAACGTCACCTCGCCATTGGCCTTGAGGCGGTTGCGGAAGCTGTCGCGGAGCGAAAACAGGCCTTCAAGCCGGCGCACGTTGCGCTTGCGGCGGGCTGTGACGCCGTAGCGCAGCCAGTGTTCCTCCGCCACGATCTTGCGGGCAAGCTTCTGGTTGGCGACCTCTTCCAGCTCCAGCGTCTCGTCGCGCCAGGCCTCGAAGGCATCGAAACCCTGTTCCAGCCGGCGCACGCGGCCACGATCCACCCAGAGCGTGATCTTCGACAGCGCAGTGAGAAAGCGCCGGTCATGGCTGATGATCACCAGGCCGGAGCGCAGCGTCTGCAGCTCCTTTTCCAGCCAGTCGATGGCCGGGAGATCGAGATGGTTGGTCGGCTCGTCCAGCAGCAGGATGTCCGGCACCGGGGCCAGCACCATGGCCAGTGCTGCGCGACGCGCCTCGCCGCCCGAAAGACGCTTGGTGTCCTCTTGCCCTGTCAGGCCCAGCCGCTCCATGTAGCGGTAGGCGCGGTAAGGGTCGTCGCCGTCGGCCAGCCCGGACAGCACATACTCCTCAACTGTCTTGAAGGTGGTGAGGTCCGGCTCCTGCGGCAGGTAGCGGATGGTGGCTGACGGATGCGCAAAGCGCTCGCCGCCGCCTTCCGGATCGATGAGGTTCGCCGCGATCTTGAGCAGCGTGGATTTGCCCGAGCCGTTGCGGCCGACAAGGCAGATGCGGTCGCCGGTCGAAACCGCGAGCTCCGCCCCGTCGAGCACGCGCTTGCCGCCAAAACCGTGGCGGATGTCCTTGAGATGCAGAATGGGCGGTGGCATGGGTCTTTCGACGGATCTGGAGGGCGCGAGACAGCGGTCGTCGCGGGCCGTTCGCATCGCAGGATCGCCGCCCCTTGGCAACGCCCATTCCCATCGACGACGCCGAAGATCCGCGCCTGGCGGGTTATCGTGACATCCGCGAGCGCGATCTCGTCGGCCGGCAGGGGCGTTTCGTGGCGGAGGGCGAAGTGGTGCTGCGGCTGCTGCTGTCACGCGGACGCTTTCCGGTGGAGAGCGTGCTGCTGTCGCGGCGGCGGCTGGAGAATGCGCCCGATCTTGCCACGCTGGTGCCTGAGGAAGCGCCCCTCTACGTGGCCGATGATGGCGTGATCGAGCGAACGGCGGGATTTCAACTGCACCGGGGCGTGCTGGCCATCGGCCGGCGCATCGAGGCGGACATGCAGGAGCTTCTGTCCGGCCTGGCTGAACAGGCGCTGGTGCTGGTTGCGGTCGGCATCGCCAACCATGACAACATGGGCGGCATCTTTCGCAACGCGGCGGCCTTTGGCGTGGGGGCTGTCCTGCTCGATCCGACCTGTTGCGATCCGCTCTACCGCAAGGCCATCCGGGTTTCGGTGGGCGCGGCACTCGTGACGCCCTTCGCGAAGGCCGAAAGCACGGAGGCAATGCTCGCTGCATTGGCCTCCAACAACTTCCGTGTGCTGGCGCTCAGCCCCGCCGGTCGCTCAACCTTCGCAGAACTGCCCGTCGCACCGCGCAACGCGCTGTTGCTTGGCGCGGAAGGGCCGGGCCTGCCACTCGTGCTGATGGCAAGACTGGAAACCGTGCGCATTCCTATGGCGGCGGATTTCGATTCGCTCAATGTGGCCGTTACAGCGGGCATTGCGCTGGCAGCCCTGTTTCGCCCGAAAGGTTAGCGAAGGATCAAATCCAGCCGCCAAGCTCCCGCATCACCACGCTTTTCATGACGCGCACGCCAAGCTCGCTGTCGTTGAGGCAGGGGATGTAGCTGAACTTCTCGCCGCCATGCACCATGAAGATCTCGCGGTTCTCGACGTCGAGTTCTTCCAGCGTCTCGAGGCAATCGGCCGAGAAGCCCGGCGCAATCATCACCATGCTCTTGATGCCCTGCTTCGCCAGTTCCTCCACAGTCTCATCGGTATAGGGCTTCAGCCATTCTTCCGGCCCAAAACGCGACTGGAAGGTCTGCTTGAAGCGCTCCTTCGGCCAGTCCAGCGCCTCGCGCAGCAGCCGGCCCGTCTTGACGCATTGGCAATGGTAGGGGTCGCCCTTCAACAGATAGCGCTTCGGCACGCCGTGAAACGACGCCAGCAGCACATCCGGCTCGAAATCGAGGGTGGCCAGATGCTGGCGGATGCTCTCGGCCAGCGCGTCGATATAGACGGGATCGTCATGCCACGGCGGCGCTACGCGCACGGCCGGCTGCCACTCCATTGCCATCAGCTGGCGGAAGGCCTGATCGGCCGCCGTCGCCGTTGTGGCGACGGAGTATTGCGGATACATCGGCAGCAGCAGGATGCGGTCGCAGCCCTTCTTCAGCAGCTTTTCGATGGCCGGGCCTGTGGGTGGGTTGCCATAGCGCATGGCGAAATCGACGACGATCCTGTCGGAGATCATCGACAACTCTTCGGCAAGCTTCTCTGTCTGGCTACGGGTGATGGTGAGCAGCGGGCCTTCGTTCTTCTCGTTGTTCCAGATGGACGCATAGTCCTTGCCCTTGGCGCCGGGGCGAATGCTGAGGATGATGCCCTGCAGGATCGGCTGCCAGACGGCGGCCGGCCAGTCGATGACGCGCTTGTCCGACAGGAATTCCGACAGATAACGCCGCATGGACCAGTAGTCGGTGCCATCCGGCGTGCCGAGGTTGAGCACCAGCACGCCCACCTTGCCACCCATGACGCGCGGATGGTCACCCGGCAGCCTGAAAGCGCGAAACGTTTCCTCGCGCGGGTCCGGCGACGGGTTCTTGGTCATGATGTTCATGGTTCGACCGTTCTTTGGATGTCAGAACAGTGAGATAGGGCGTGGGGGGCGACGTGTCGAGGATCGTCGTTGTCGCTCACAACCTCGTCACCGCTCCAGGTCCTTGAGGGTCGCGAGCAGTGACTCCATTGTTCCTGTCTCCAGATAGCGATTGATTTCGAGCGTCAGACGCAGCTGCTTTGCGAGCAGCGCGAATTGCCGGTGCTGGTTTTCCGTGTGCCGCGTCATGGTTTCGGCGGCCAGCACGTCAGCTTCCGCCAGAAGTTTTCTGACTTCGGCGAGGGTCTTATCATTCTGCAGGCCGCCCTTTGCGAGATAGGCCTTGATCGCGCCGAGACCTTCAGCCGCAACGGCCTGCAACTCGTCCCTCACTGTAGTGTTGGCGCGCGGATCCGCCACTGCGTCCAGTGCGCGGCCCAGCGCCGCGTTTACTTTTGCCATCAGGCCTGTGCGCGCGGCAGCGTCTATCGGAACCAGCTGCTGCCCGTCGATCACCACTGGAAGATTTCGCCCGCCCTTGACCTCTGTCTGCTGACGTCGCGTCTCGACAAATACCCGCACGATCATGCGGCTGGCTGAGGCGGCCTCTGCGGATTTCAGGACGGTTGCCGCCATCACGACGCCATGTTCGGTGAATGCCAGGGGTGGTTTGCGACGGCCACCATGGCTTCTTGTTCCAACAGCGTTTGATCCCGCGATTTGCGGGATCAAGTTGCGTCGCTCTTCTTCCGTCAGCCGGAACGCAAAGTCATCGCCAAATCTTGCAAGGTTGCGCCGCACCTGTTCGTTCAGGCGTTCGGTCAGAACGCCGAATAGCTGAGCCACATCTGTATCGAGCACAACGAGATGACCCCGAAGGTCATGCACTTGAAGTTCATCCGCAGACCTGCCCATTTCGTCTCTCAAACTTGATCCCGCAATTTGCGGGATCAAGTTTTGCCCCTTGCCAGCCATGTCTGCCCTCAAAAAAAGGCAATGCAGACTGAAGAACCGCAGGCTTCTGCAATGCCAGACACTTCCCCTGCACAAGACCTTCGCAGCCATCCAACGTCAAGCGACGAACTCTCCCTTCCGGTTATCGGACTGGAACCTTGAGCCCCCCCCTTCACCACCCGTTCACGCCGTCTCCGCCATTCGCTGCATTGCAATAGCCCCCTCCATCCGCCAGAAGAGCAAAGGGATTCCGGGGGGCTGATCCGGCGTGGCCGTCCTTGGCCAGCCGGTGTTGGAAAGGTTTCAGATGGCTAAGTGGGTCTACACCTTCGGTGACGGCAAGGCCGAGGGCGAGGCGGGCATGAAAAACCTGCTGGGTGGCAAGGGCGCGAACCTTGCCGAAATGTGCAATCTCGGCCTGCCCGTTCCTCCGGGTTTCACGCTGACCGCAGAAGTCTGCACGGCCTACTACGACAACGGCAACGCCTATCCGCCGGAACTCAAGGGCGAGGTGGAGGCGGCACTCGCCCATGTCGGCACGCTTGCCGGCCGCGTCTTCGGCGATGCTGTCAACCCGCTGCTTGTCTCGGTGCGTTCCGGTGCCCGCGCCTCGATGCCCGGCATGATGGACACCGTGCTGAACCTCGGCCTCAACGACACCACCGTAAAGGCGCTGGCGGAGGGAGGCGGCGAGCGATTTGCCTATGACAGCTACCGCCGTTTCATCACCATGTATTCCAACGTGGTGCTGGGCATCGATCACCACCACTTCGAAGATATCCTCGAAGAATACAAGGAGCGCCGGAACCTCCAGCTCGACACGGACCTGAAGGCCGCCGACTGGCAGGCGCTGATCCCGCAGTATAAGGCGATGGTGGCGGAGCGGCTGGGCAAACCCTTCCCACAGGAGCCGGCGGAGCAGCTCTGGGGTGCCATCGGGGCCGTCTTCGGCTCGTGGATGAACGCGCGCGCCATCAAGTACCGCGACATGCACGATATTCCGGCGTCATGGGGCACGGCGGTCAATATCCAGGCGATGGTCTTCGGCAACATGGGCGAGACATCGGCCACGGGCGTCGCCTTCACGCGGAACCCGTCAACCGGCGAGAAAGCGCTCTACGGCGAATTCCTGATCAACGCCCAGGGCGAGGATGTTGTCGCCGGCATCCGTACCCCACAGGACATCACGGAAGCCGCGCGCATCGCGTCCGCTTCCACCAAGCCGTCGATGGAAAACGCCATGCCGGAAGCCTACGGCGAGCTTGTCCGCATCTATGGCATTCTGGAAAAGCACTACCGCGACATGCAGGACATGGAATTCACGGTGGAGCGCGGCAAGCTCTGGATGCTCCAGACCCGCAACGGCAAGCGCACCGCAAAGGCCGCGCTCAAGATCGCCGTTGATCTCGCCAGCGAAGGCCTGATCGACC
>JBOFUS010000624.1:0-22263 GCA_051652685.1 Beijerinckiaceae bacterium | reverse complement strand
GGCGACGATCTCCGCCAGCCACTCGCGCCGCCACGAGTTCCAGCTGCTGCAGGTGGCACACCGCGCCGGCGTAACAGTGCCGGAGCCGATTGCCTTCTGCGATGACACCTCTGTGCTCGGTGCGCCTTTCGCGGTCATGGCGAAGGTGGCGGGTGTGGGCCTTGGCCAGAAGGTGGTGAAGGAGCTGACTGAGGCCGCCCGCGCACCGCTGACCGAGCGGCTGGCGCTGGAGATGGCCGCCATCCATGCCATCAGGCTGGACGAACCGAGCAACCGCGCCCGCCTCGACTTTCTTCCCGAGGCCCCTGCCGATTTCGCCCGCACCGAGATTTCGCGGCTGGAAGACTGGCTGGCGGAGCTGGGGCTCCATCGTCCCGGACTCGCCTGGGCGCTGCGCTGGTGCAGGCTTCATATCCCGCGAAATCCGGAAACCGTGCTGATTCACAGCGACTTCCGCACTGGCAACTACATGGTCGCCGATGGCCAGCTGACGGCGGTGCTCGACTGGGAGTTCGCGACACTGGGCGACCCGATGTTCGACATCGGCTGGTTCCATGCGGCCTGCTGGCGCTTCGGCCGGCAGGATCTGGAGGCAGGCGGCGTGGGCGGCCGCAAGGCTTTCTACCATGCCTATGAGGAGGCGAGCCGCCGTACCGTCGACCACGAGGCGGTGAAGGCCTACGAGGTTCTCGCCCATTGCCGCTGGGCCGTAATCGCACTGCAGCAGGGCGAGCGCCACTGGTCCGGCCGCGAAGCGTCGCTTGACCATGCACTCACCGGCGCAATCGCGGAGGAGTTGGAACTCGCAGCCCTACGCATGACCGCGCCCGACGCCTGGATGGGAGGTCTGTCGTGAGCAGCACCATGGGCGGCGGCGATTTCCTCGAGCCTGAACGCATATCGGGCATGCTCACGGCCGCCGAAGAAACGCTGCGCACCCGCGTGCTCGCCGGCGCCGAGGACGAGCGCCGCTTCGCCGGCCTGATGGTCGCCAGCGCCATGGCCATGGCCGCCCGTGCCGTGGACGCGGCCGACGCGCTGGCCGATGCGCGCCGGGGCGTGAGCGCGCTGGCACCCGCGCCGTCCCCTTTCGCCGAGCCGCTCCTGGCGGTCACGACGCTCATCCGCGCAGGCATGTTCGATGGTGATCCTGAGGCTTACCGGCGGTTGGTGGCGGATGCCGAGGCAAGGACAAGGGTGACGCGGCCTGGGGTGGTTTCTCCCGGTAAGTGACAGAGCTCAATTATCTGCTGCATCATTTATTGCTACGACTTCAATTCTTGCCCAGTCTCCATTATGCTGCAGCCATGCGCCGAGACGACGCCCTAACTGCAATTACCCAACAGGCTGAAGCCATGAAAGCGCGTGGCGTCATTGCGGCTTACCTCTTCGGATCAGTAGCGCGCGACGAGGCGGGGCCTACAAGCGACATTGATGTGTTCGTTGACATCGAGCCTCTGCGGAAATTCTCCCTGATCGACCTTTCGCGACTTCACCTTGACCTCAGCGCCGCACTTAAAACGGAGGTCGATGTCACCACACGAGGAAGTCTTCATCCGCTTTTGCGTGACGAGATCGAGCGCAACGCGATCAGAGTATTCTGATGCCGAGAGACTTCGGAATCGTCCTCGTTGAAATGAAAGACGCAATCAAAGGCATAGAGACGACGACCCAGGGGATATCATTCGAAACATTTGCGTCCAGCTGGATGATTCAGAGAGCTGTCGAACGAGGCTTGGAGATTATTTCAGAAGCGACCCGACACGTGCCCCCAGAACTACTTTTCTCCCAACCTCAAATTGACTGGCCCGCAATCCGCGCCATTGGCAATCAGCTCAGACACGCATATCACCATATCGAGCCGACTGTGGTCTGGGACATCGTTTCAGCCGACATGGCTCCGCTCAAAGCAGCGGTCTCAGCCATGATCGACACCGTCAGGCAGCCCTAAAAACCTGCACTCAAACCTTATCCAACCCATACAACGTGTGCAGCGTCCGCACCGCCAGCTCCGTATAAGCCGCGTCAATCAGCACCGAAAACTTGATCTCGCTGGTCGTGATAGCGCGGATGTTGATGCCCTTCTCCGCAAGCGCACCAAACGCCTTGGCCGCAACGCCCGCGTGGCTGCGCATGCCGATGCCGATGGCTGACACTTTGGTCACGTCCTTGGCTGATTCCAGCGTCTGGTAGCCGATGGCCGTGCGGTTCTTGTCCAGCACGTCCATCACCCGGTCGAACTCGGCGGAGGGTGCTGTGAAGGTGATGTCGGTGGTCTTGCCGTCGGCGGAGATGTTCTGGACGATCATGTCCACGTTCACCTGGGCTTCGGCCAGCGGCGCGAAGACGGCGGCGGCGACGCCCGGTTTGTCGGCGACGTGGCGCAGCGTGAACTGCGCCTCGTCCTTGGAGAAGGCGATGCCGGTGACGAGCTGCTGTTCCACGATGTCCTCCTCGTCGCATATAAGCGTGCCGGGGTTGGGGTTTTCCGGATCGTCGAAGGACGAGCGGACATAGGTTTTCACGTGCTGCGCCATGGCGATCTCGACAGAGCGCACCTGAAGCACCTTGGAGCCGGCGGACGCCATCTCCAGCATTTCCTCGAACGACACCTTGTCCATGCGGCGCGCCTTCGGCACCACGCGCGGGTCGGTGGTGTAGACACCGTCCACGTCCGTGTAGATGTCGCAGCGGTCAGCCGAAAGGGCTGCAGCGATGCCGACGGCAGAGGTGTCGGAACCGCCACGGCCCAGCGTCACCACGCGGCCGCTTTCCCTGTGGATGCCCTGGAAACCCGAGATCACTGCGACCTCGCGGTTGTGCTGGAACGCGGCGATGATGCCCGAGCCGTCGATATCGACGATGCGGGCGGAGCCATGCGCATCCGAGCCATAAAGCGGCACCTGCCAGCCCTGCCAGGAGCGGGCGGGCAGCCCCATCCCGTTGAGCACGATGGCGAGCAGACCCGACGTCACCTGTTCGCCGGAGGCGACGACGACGTCGTATTCCTTCTGGTCATAGAGCGCTGCTGCTTCCCTGCACCAGCCCACCAACTCGTTCGTCTTGCCGGACATGGCGGAGACCACGACCGCGACATCGTGGCCCGCGTCCCACTCGCGTTTCACATGGCGGGCGACGTTGCGGATGCGCTCGACGGTGGCGACGGACGTGCCGCCGAATTTCAGGACAAGACGGGCCATGGGCTGACTTCTGGGTTTCCTCAGCCTCGGGAAAGAGGCCAACGAGGAGGCCAGCGGCGTTTCGCCGGTGGCGCCCCCGCGCGGCCGGCCTTATGGGAGGCGGGCTGGCGGGTGTCAATCAAGCCCTGCGGCGAAGGAGCAAAGCATGGCAGCCGAAAGGATGCGCGTGGACCAGGCCGAGGTTGAGAAATTCGACCGGCTGGCCACCGACTGGTGGGACCCGAAGGGCCGCATGAAGCCGTTGCACAAGTTCAACCCCGTGCGGCTGTCGTACCTGCGGGAGACGATGGTGTCGCATTTTGCCCGCGACGCCCGCGCCATCGCGCCCTTCGAGGGCCTCAGCCTCATCGACATCGGCTGCGGCGGCGGATTGCTGGCGGAGCCGCTGGCGAGGCTGGGTTTCGAAGTCACGGGCATCGACCCGGCAGGCAACAACGTCGAGGTGGCCAAGGCCCATGCCGCGCGCTCCGGCGTTGAACTGGAATACCGCAAGACGACCGCCGAAGCGTTGGTGGAAGAAGGCCGCAGCTTCGACGTGGTGCTGGCCATGGAGGTGGTGGAACATGTGCCGAGCGTGCCGGATTTCGTGCGCGCCGCGACTGCGCTCGTGAGGCCGGGCGGGCTCTTCATTGCCGCCACCCTCAACCGCACGAAGCGCTCCTTTGCGCTTGCCATCGTCGGCGCGGAATATGTGCTGCGCTGGCTGCCTGTCGGCACGCACAGCTGGGAAAAATTCGTGACGCCGGAAGAGTTCGGGGACGCCATCCAAGCCGGTGGCCTCAATGTCTTCGATCAGAAGGGTGTCGTCTACAACCCGCTCATCGACCGCTGGTCGCTGTCATCCGACATGGCGGTCAACTACATGCTTTCGGCTTCGCGAACGGCATAGCGCTCAGGTCCGGTCGAGCGGCCATGCGGCAGTCCACCAGCCGGGTTTGACGATCTCGGCCGCAAGCCCGCCAGCGGTGATCGGATGGCCGGCGGCGACAGCATCTGCCGTGCGGTCAAGGCGCAGCAGCGCCACGCCGAAACCGGCTGCGTTGCTGGCAAGCTTTCCAAGTGGCTTGTCCTCGGCGGTAACCGGCGCGCCTTCAGCCACCTTGAACCCGTCGATCAGGCGAATAGGCACAAGCCGCGTCCGCACAGTGCCCCGGTGCTGCATGCGCGAGACGACCTCCTGGCCGACATAGCAGCCCTTGGCGAAATCCACGCCGCCAAGCTGGTCCATGTTGATCTCGTGCGGGAATGCATCGTTCAGCGGGTAGTCCAGCACCGGCTCGCCGAGCCCCAGGACTGCGCGCTGGGCATGCCAGACCGAGGCATCAACCAGCGTGGCACCTGCCGCCTCGACCACAGCATCCACCTGCGAGCGATGCGCGATAACGCGCTGTCCCATAGCCGCAAGCCGTGGATCGACAAAGGCAAGGCCGAGGTCAGCGACCGCCGGCCCGCCCCACAATGCAACGACGCCGAGCGTCTCCGACAGATCCTCGATCCCGATCTTCGCCCGCAGCCGGTAGAGCGTGAAGCGCTTCACCAACTCCGCTGTCGCAACCAGCGGCACATCGAGATAGAACCCGCCGCCATCCTCGGCATCGGCTTCGGTCACGAAGAAATCAGCGATGATCTTGCCCTGCGGTGTCAGCAGCGCAGCATGCACGCCAACGCCCGGTGCAACAGGCGCGAGACTTGCCGTGAGCAGCCGGTCCAGAAAATCGCGCGCTTCCTCGCCTGCGATCTTCAGCACGCCCCGGTTGATCAGCAAGGCGGCCATTGGCGTCTCGGCCATGGGGAAGCTCCTGTCGCGGCGCTTGTTTCGCCGGCACCGGTTACGTAAGCCGACGTTGGACCTGCCACAAGGCACGGATGTCCGATGACACGGGAGAACGCTGGTGGCCCAGACCTTCGACACTGTTTTCAAAGGCGCGACGGTCGTCAACCACGACGGCGAAGGCCTGCGCGACATAGGCGTCGTCGCGGGGCGCATCGCCGCCATCGGATCGCTGGGGCAGGCAAGCGCCGCCGAAACCGTCGATTGCCGGGGCCTTCACGTCCTGCCCGGCGTCATCGACACGCAGGTGCATTTCCGCGAGCCGGGGCTTACCCACAAGGAAGACCTGGAAACGGGCTCCCGTGCGGCAGTCATGGGTGGCGTCACCACGGTCTTCGAGATGCCGAACACCAACCCCACCACCGTGACGGCGGAGGCGCTATCTGCCAAGCTTGCCGCCGCGAAAGACCGGATGCACTGCGACCACGCCTTCTGGGTCGGCGGCACCCACGACAATGTCCGTAACCTTCCTGAACTGGAGCGCCTGCCGGGCGCGGCCGGCATCAAGGTGTTCATGGGCTCTTCCACCGGCTCGCTGCTGGTCGAGGATGACGCGGGCGTGCGGGCTATCCTGTCTGCCATCCGCCGCCGCGCGGCCTTCCACTCGGAAGACGAGGCGCGGCTGCGCGAGCGCCTTGGCGTTCGCGTAGCGGGTGATCCCTCTTCACATCCCGTCTGGCGTGACGCCGAGACGGCGCTGCGCTGCACGCGGCGGCTGGTGGCGCTGGCCCATGAAACCGGCGCGCGCATCCATGTGCTGCATATCTCGACGGCGGAGGAGATCGCCTTCCTCGCTGGCCACAAGGACGTCGCCACCTGCGAGGCGACGCCGCATCATCTCACGCTTGTCGCACCCGATTGCTATACGCGCCTTGGTGCCTACGCGCAGATGAACCCGCCGGTGCGCGACGAGAGCCATCGCAGCGCCATCTGGCGCGGCGTTTTGGAAGGCGTCGTGGATTGCCTGGGATCCGATCACGCGCCTCACACACACGAGGAGAAATCCCACGGTTATCCACAGACCCACTCCGGGATGACGGGCGTCCAGACGCTGGTGCCCATCATGCTGGACCACGTGAATGCGGGGCGGATGACACTCGCCCGTTTCGTTGACCTGACGAGCGCCGGACCGAAGAGACTTTTCGGAATTGCCAACAAAGGTCGTATTGCTGTGGGCTACGATGCGGACCTGACGATCGTCGACATGAAGCGGCGCGAAACGATCACGAATGGCTGGATTGCCTCGCGCTGCGGCTGGACGCCCTATGACGGCGTCACCGTCATGGGTTGGCCTGTCGGCACGATCGTAAGGGGAGACAGCGTCATGCGAGAGGGGGCACTGGAAGCACCTTCCAGTGGCGCGCCCGTGCGCTTCGAGGAGGCGGCGGGGGCTGCTTTCGTTGCAGGACGCCACCGGTCGTAGCGCAAGACCTGCAGATCGGGAACCCGCTTTATTTTAATTTTTTCTTCACAACCCTGCCTCCCCGCACTTGACTCGCCTTACAAGCCGGCAACCTTTCGAAGGCCATCAACCGCGCAGAGTTTGATTATATTTTTCAATTACTTACTATGTAAGGCGGCATCCGATCAATCGGCCAACATCGAAAGAGCTGTTGGCGTGCCTGGCCAAAATATTTCGTTTCGTCCATGAAACGTTGGAAGCCGGCTTATGCCAGCGCCCGCGATAGGCGCTAAGATTCAACAGCTTGTGAATTCCTCAACAGGCTGTGGACAAGCGACCCTCACCAACAGCCGGCTTCGTGTATCGGCGCGTGTGAAAAAAGGCGGTTGCTGGCGGGCCTGTTGAACCGCTAGACCTATCTTCGTCGCCAGCGGGCGGCACTTTTCCCCAAAGCCTAACGGCGAACCAACCTGGAGGTCATCTCCGGGCGGGCTGGTCCTTTGTCTTCGGCGAATACGAGAAACACGCCGGTGCGGAGCGTCATGCACGTTTCGTTCAGGCGATTGAAGGGTGGACTTGCGTGGTATTCTGATCCGGGAGACGAAGTCGGCAACTTGCACCAGCGCAAGAAGCACGGCGGATGTCCATTGCTGAAACCATCAGGCCTGCGCGCCTGATTTCACCAACAATTCGACGGCGGCGCGACGCTTTCCACCGGAAGGCGCAGCCTCGCTATTTTGAAAGAAGGCACATGTACTCCAAGCGGCATGATTATGACGATACGCCTTCCTACGACAACGGCGGGGCGGATATTGCCGGGGTTCCTGCAGGTGCGTCCACTGCCGCCGACCAATTGCAGGCATGGCAGCGCATCCGGGCGCGCTTGCGTGCGGAGCTTGGTGAAGACGTCTTCAGCAGCTGGTTTGCCCGCGTGGAATTTGGCGGCAGCCACGACGGCGTGGCGCAATTGTCCGTGCCAACGAAGTTTCTTCGCAGCTGGCTGATTGCCCACTACAGGGACCGCCTGCTGCGCTATTTCGCCGGGTCGGATGTCGGCATTAACGAGATTGCGATCAACATGCGGGTCGCCGGACAGCAGGCGGGTCAACCACGCATCACCCGGACAACGGTGATCGAGCGTGACCAGAGTCTGCAGGCCGCCAAACCCTCCCCGGGTGCTCAACCTGCACAGCACGGCGGAAATGATGCCGATGGCCTGGTCGGCTCGCCGCTTGACCGGCGCCTGACTTTCGATGGTTTCATTGTTGGCCGCTCCAACGCTTTCGCGCACGCCGCAGCCCAGCAGGTTGTTCGCGCGCGGCCTGGCGAGAAGCCGCTTTACAACCCGCTTTTCGTCCATTCCGCCGTAGGGCTCGGCAAGACCCATCTCTGCCAGGCGCTGGCACAGGCAATGGAGAGCGATGGCAAGCGCATCATCTATCTGACAGCAGAGCGCTTCATGTATGGATTCGTCGCCGCGCTGAAATCACAGACGGCAATCGCTTTCAAGGAGCGGCTGCGCGCCATCGATGTGCTGATCATCGACGATGCGCAGTTTCTTACGGGCAAGACCATCCAGCAGGAATTCTGCCATACGCTGAACGCGCTCATCGACGCGGGCAAGCAGGTGATTGTTGCTGCGGACCGCGCACCGATCGATCTCGAAGCGATCGAGGAGCGCATGCGGTCCCGCCTTCAGGCAGGCCTCGTTGTCGAGATCGGTCAACTGGACGACGATCTGCGCGTGGGCATTCTGGAAGCGCGCATTGCGTCTGCCCGCAGCCATCTGCCCAATTTCAGCGTCAGGCCGGAAGTCGTGGTCTGGCTGGCGCGGAACCTGACAGCCAACGGCCGTGATCTGGAGGGGGCGATCAACAGACTGCTCGCCCATGCCACACTGACCGGCGATATACTGGACATTGACACGGCGGAAACGGCAATCCGCGATCTGATCCGGATCCGCGAACCCAAGAAGGTCCGCATCGAAGACATCCAACGGCTCGTCGCCAATCATTTCAACGTCAGCAAGGCAGATATCCTGTCATCGCGACGCACCACGACAGTGGTCCGTCCACGGCAGATAGCCATGTACCTCTCCAAGGCACTGACGCCGCGCTCGCTGCCAGAGATCGGCCGCCGTTTCGGCGGAAGGGACCACACCACGGTTCTTCACGCCGTCCGCAAGATCGAGGAACTGGCAGGCAATGATACAGCGCTCGCCGGCGATATCGATCTTCTCAAGCGCATGCTGCTGGAATAGCGCAACCCCGCGTCCCTCGACGGCACCAACGCTGTGGATGGCGGTCTCGCCAGTCACGATTGCGGTATCCAGCGCGCCTCCAGCGCTTGAGTTTTCGACCGCGACGCTGCAACGTCTGGTGAAACACGGGAACAGCGCGCCGCCCGGCGTGCCATGCCCTACGATGCGGGTTGAAGGCGTCTCATCCATGAAAGTCACCGTCGAGCAAACGCACCTCCTGAAATCGCTGGGGCACGTTCACCGCGTGGTCGAGCGGCGGAACACGATTCCGATCCTGTCGAATGTTCTGCTCAAAAGCGCAGGCGCAAGCCTTCAGCTCAAGGCGACTGACCTCGATATCGAGGTCGTCGAAACGCTTTCAGCCGCCAGCTCCGTTGATGGTGCCATCACGGTTCCGGCGCATACATTCTATGACATTGTGCGGAAACTGCCGGACGGTGCCCAGATTGTCCTGGAGCGCGGGCTGGACGCGGGGCAGCTTGTTTTGATTTCCGGTCGTTCCCGCTTCACGCTTCAGGCGTTGCCCGAGCAGGATTTCCCGGACATGTCGGCGGGTG
Organism: Beijerinckiaceae bacterium; assembly: GCA_051652685.1. Lineage (GTDB taxonomy): Bacteria > Pseudomonadota > Alphaproteobacteria > Rhizobiales > Beijerinckiaceae > JADCCX01. The sequence goes on along the minus strand of JBOFUS010000624.1, from coordinate 13,013 downwards.
AACTCTCTCACCGCTTCTCGATTGCCGCCGGTGAAATGCAGCGTCTGATCGAGAAAACCCAGTTCGCAATCTCCACGGAAGAGACGCGTTACTACCTCAACGGGATCTACATCCACACCGTCGATACTGACGCTGGTGTGATGTTGAGGGCCGTCGCAACCGATGGCCACCGCCTGGCACGCGTTGAAACGCCTGCGCCTGCTGGCGCGGCTGGCATGCCCGGCGTGATTGTCCCGCGCAAGACGGTTGCTGAGGTTTTGAAGCTGGTGTCCGAACATGATGGCGAGGTGCAGGTCTCGCTATCTGCCTCGAAGATCCGGTTTGTGATTGGTGCCGTTGTTCTCACCTCGAAACTGATCGACGGCACGTTCCCGGACTACACCCGTGTGATCCCGGTGGCGAACGACAAGCTGCTGACGGTGGAACGCGCCGAGTTCACCCGTTCGGTGGACCGGGTTGCCACCATTTCGTCGGAACGTGGCCGTGCGGTGAAGCTCGCGCTGGGCGATGGCAAGCTGACCTTGTCGGTCAACAATCCCGATGCGGGCAATGCGGTTGAGGAGTTGAACGTCGACTATGACGCCAGCAGCATCGAAATCGGCTTCAACGCGCGCTACCTGCTTGACATCGCCGGTCAGCTCGATGGTGACACGGCACTCTTCAAGCTCGCCGATCCGTCGTCACCGACCTTGATTCTTGATCGCGAGGGGGCCTCGGCGCTCTACGTGCTGATGCCGATGCGGGTCTAGTCGTGACGGCGTGAGCCATATCCGCCGCCTGATTCTGTCGGACTTTCGCAACTACACCGCGCTCGATGTCGATATCGATGCGGCTGTGGTCGTCCTGCTCGGTGAAAACGGGGCAGGCAAGACCAATGTTCTTGAGGCGATTTCGCTTTTTTCACCGGGTCGCGGACTGCGTCGTGCTGAACTTTCTTCGATGGCCCGCAATGCGGGCAGTGGCGGCTTCAGCGTGTCTGCAGTCGTGGATGGCGATTTGGGCGAAGCAAGACTCGGCGTCGGCCTGGATGCGGGTGTCGATGCTGCCAGGCGCTGTCGCATTGACGGACAACCCGCGCTTTCTGCCGGTGCCTTCGCAGAGTATTGCCGCCTCGTCTGGTTGACGCCTGACAACGACGGGCTCTTCCGCGGTTCGGCTGGCGAGCGCCGGCGCTTTCTCGACAGGCTCGTCCTCACAGTGGATGGCGCGCATGGCGGGCGGGTCAATGCGCTGGAAAGGGCTTCGCGCACACGCAACAGGCTTCTGGAGGAATCGACGCCGGACAGAGTGTGGCTCGACGCGATCGAGCGCGAGCTCGCCGAAATCGCGGTGGCTGTGGCCGCTGCACGGCGCGAGACGGTGATGCGCCTGCGCACGCTGATCGGTGCGGGGAATGGGCTCGATTCAGCCTTCCCTTGGGCCGAGATCAGCCTTGACGGGACGCTCGAGCAACAGCTGGCTGAGCAGACATCGCTGGCCGTCGAGGACGCCTATCGCGGGCTGCTTGCGGCCAACCGCTGGAGGGACAAGGCGGCGGGGCGAACAACGGTCGGTCCCAATGCATCTGATCTGATCGTGCGGCACGGGCCAAAGGATGTGCCGGCCTCGGTCGCCTCGACCGGCGAGCAGAAAGCCCTGCTCGTCGGACTATGCCTCGCCCATGCGGAACTCGTGCGCCAGATGACCGGCCTTTCGCCACTCCTGCTGCTGGATGAGGTCGCAGCCCATCTGGACCGGCGGAGGCGCGAGGCCCTTTTCCTGCGCCTTGCACAACTCGGCAGCCAGGTCTGGATGACCGGCGTCGACGCGGAATCTTTTTCAGGAATAACCCAGCCCAGCAATCGTTTCCTTGTCGCGGATGGCGTTCTGCAGCGAGCCGCAGGCGCGTAGCGACGCGCATTCAAGGCGGGGAAAGAACCATGTCCAATTCGGGAAGGAGCCTGAAGCCGGCCTATGCCGCGCTTTGGAGTCTGAAATGGGCCTTCGGCGGCGTTGGCATCCTGTCGGCCTTCATCAGCATCCTGATGCTGACCGGCTCGCTCTACATGCTCCAGGTCTATGACCGGGTGCTGGCGAGCCGTAGCATTCCGACGCTGATCGGAATCTCCGCCATCGTGATGATAGCTTTTGTCATGCACGGCGTCCTTGATGCCGTGCGGTCGCGGATGTTGTCCCGGATCGGTGCAGAGTTTGACCGGGCTGTGGCGTCCTCGATTTTCGATCTGGTGCGGACACTGCCACTGCGCGGTGCACGGCCCGAACAGGCCACGCAAGGCGTTCGCGATCTTGATTCGGTGCGCGGCTTTCTGGCGGGCATGGGGCCAACGGCCTTGTTCGATATGCCGTTCGCGCTGCTGTTCGTCATCATCTGCTATTTCTTGCACCCATGGCTTGGGCTGATGACGATTTTCGGCGCAACCATGATCATTGCACTGACGCTCTGGACGGAGCAGCGAACGAAGGACGAGACGCTTTCACTCACGCGGGTGGCTGCCGAGCAGCAGGTTCTCGTCGACGCCAGCCGCCGGAATGCCGAGGCCCTTCAGGCGATGGGCATGGGCGGAACGTTTCGCAGACGTTGGGATGACGTGCATCAGCGCTTCGTTGGCACTCAATTGGCGGTGGCCGATGCGTCGAGCGGTATCGGCTCAGCCGCGAGAGTGTTTCGCATGGCCTTCCAGTCGGCCGTCCTGGGTGTTGGTGCCTATCTCGTGATCCAGCAGCAGCTGACACCCGGCGCGATGATCGCCGCGTCGATCCTGACGTCGCGTGCCCTTGCTCCCATCGAGACTGCGATTGCCAACTGGAAGGGCTTTGTTGCTGCCCGACAGGCCCTTTCGCGGTTGAACGACATGCTGCGCCTGCGGGCGCAGGAGACCGCGCGGACCACCCTTCCCGCACCTCGCAAGGATTTCATTGTCGAAGACCTCACTGCCACGGCACCTGGTCGCCAGACGCCATTGATTGCCGGGGCAACCCTGAGCCTCAAGGCGGGCGATGGCCTCATGATTGTTGGCCCGAGCGGCGGCGGAAAATCGACTCTGATCCGGGCGCTGATCGGTGTCTGGCCTGCGCTTCGCGGCACCGTACGGCTTGACGGCGCATCCCTCGAACACTGGGACCGCGAGCAATTGGGTCGGCACATCGGTTACATGCCTCAGGATATCGAGCTCTTTGACGGGACCGTCGCCGAGAACATCGCCCGTTTCCAGCCCAATGCATCGGATGAGGACATCGTTGCTGCCGCCAAGGCAGCCGGCGCGCACGACACCATCCTGAAATTATCCGATGGTTACGAAACGCGGGTGGGCGAAGGCGGAGCGGTGCTTTCCGGTGGCCAACGCCAGCGCGTCGGTCTCGCGCGGGCGCTTTATCGCGAACCGTTCCTGGTGATCCTCGACGAGCCCAACTCAAGCCTTGATACAGAGGGCGAAGCGGCCTTGCTTGAAGCCATTGCGGGCGTACGGGCAAGGGCCGGCATCGCAGTGATTGTGACGCACAAGCTCGCCATTGCCCAGACCGTCAACTTCGTCGGGCGGGTTGTCGACGGGCGACTTCAGGTGATCACGCAGCAAGAATATCGCCAGAACATCGCCCGGGCCGCGCAGCAGGCCTCGCAAGGGCCGGGCGCATCGACTTTGGTAACAGCCGGCGCGCGCCAGCAGGTCACCTTGCTGCGTACAGTGGCGGGTGTCGCATCCGCAGCTCGCTGTCTGGAGGAGTGAAAGCCATGTCCAACGCCCCCTCGTGTTCACCAGACTACGTCCGTTCGCTCCGGCGCTCTTTCTTCGCCGGCGCTGCGACACTCGCGCTTTTCGGTGGCACGCTGGGTCTGTGGGCGGCCACCGCGCCCCTTTCCGGCGCAGTGCTGGCCTCAGGCCACTTCGTTGTCGATTCCAACGTCAAGAAGGTCCAGCATCAGCATGGCGGCGTAGTGTCTGAGCTGCTTGTGCGGGAAGGTGAACTGGTCAAGGCCGGCGATCTCCTGATCCGGCTCGACGAGACTATCACTGCGGCCAACCTCGGCATCATTGTCAAACAGCTCGACGAACTGATGACCCGTGGTGCCCGCCTTGAGGCAGAACGCAGCGGCCGTGACGAAATCGCCGTTCCGCCAGAGCTCGCGAGCCGAGCCAGTGATTCCGGAGTGGCACGCTCCCTGGCGGACGAGCAGAGGCTTCACGTGGTGCGCCGGTCGCAGCGAGACGGCCAGAAATCCCAGCTCGTCAAACGCATTGATCAGTTGCAGGAGGAAATCCAGGGCGTGGCTGCCCAGACGCGATCACGCGAGCAACAGATCAAGCTTCTCTCGCAGGAACTGGAAGGCGTGCGCGATCTCTACAAGCGAAACCTGGTTCCCATTACCCGTTTGATGCCGCTGGAGCGCGAGGCGGCCAATATGCTGGGCCAGCGCGGTCAGCTCGTCGCGGCAAAGGCACAGGCAGAAGGCAAGATCGCCGAGATCGGGCTGCAACTGCTCCAGCTCGACATCGACATGCAAACCGAGGTTGCCAAGGAACTGCGCGAGGTCAAGGCCAGGACATCCGAGCTGCTGGAGCGCCGGATTGCTGCGGAGGATCAGTTACGGCGCATCGACATCCGTGCACCCATCGGCGGCTATGTTCACCAGCTGAACGTTCATACTGTCGGTGGGGTAATCTCGCCGGCAGAGCCCGCGATGCTCATCGTGCCGGGCAATGAAGACTTGCAGATCGAGGCGCGGGTCGCCCCTATGGATATTGACCAGCTTTATATCGGCCAGCCGGCTATCGTGCGGGTGCTGGCCGGCAACCAACGGACCACGCCTGAGATTGAGGGCAAGGTCGACAGGATTTCGCCAGATGTTACCCGCGAGCAGCAGACCGGCGCGGTCTACTACACCGCCCGGATCGTCATATCGAAGGGTGAGAAGGAGAAGCTCGGCAACCTCAAGATCATCGCCGGAATGCAGGCGGAGAGTTTCATCCGCACGGGGGAGCGGACGCCGCTCGAGTATCTGATGAAACCCCTCCGGGATCAGATCCAGCGGGCGGGCCGCGAGCGCTGACAAGCGAACACGAAAAGCAACGCATCGCAAACAAAGACCCCGCCTCTTGCGAGACGGGGCCTTTTTCAATCCAGGTACTTCTCCGTAGAAGAAGCAGCGAAACCGCCTCAGGCCGCCTCGGCCTCGGCTTCGTCACCTTCAACCTCGGTATCAGCATCATCCGCCGCCGCATCCGCCGTCTTGGCGCGGCGCGGGTTCTTGGCAAGACTCGTCTCGATCTTCTTCAGCGCCTCGGTCTCTGTCACATCCTCGACGGCTGCCACTTCGCACATCAGACGCTCGAGAGCCGCTTCATAGAGCTGGCGCTCGGAGTAGGACTGCTCCGGCTGGGCCTCGGAGCGGAAGAGATCGCGCACGACCTCGGCCACCGCGATAATGTCACCGGAGTTGATCTTTGCCTCGTATTCCTGGGCACGACGGCTCCACATCGTGCGCTTGATGCGGGCACGACCGGTGAGCACGTCCAGAGCACGGGTAATGGCAGGCGAATCCGACAGCTTGCGCATGCCCACCTGGGCAACTTTTGCTGTCGGCACGCGCAGGGTCATCTTCTCCTTGGCGAAGGAGACGACGAAAAGCTCAAGCTTGAAACCGGCAATTTCCTGCTCCTCGATCGCGACGATTTTACCAAGGCCGTGGGCGGGATAGATGATGGCCTCGCCCGTGGAAAACCCCAGACGGTGCTGGGCAGCCTTCTTTGTGCTCATTTCTTGTCCTCGCGATCACTCTCGCCACACCGTTTCCGGCGAACCGGAACGACAGGCAGGTTACGGTGGCAGGCAAAGCCACCGGGTTTCACCGAAAGCGCAACACGCGCAACGGTCGCAGGTCAGGAACGATCAACGCATGGCAACAAAAATCCAGCCAGGTTGCCCTGCTCCAGATGACGTTTTGCCGGGGAAAAGCGGAGCACGACGGGTCCGCCTGATGACGTGGCTGCGTTTGGTTTCCTGACTGTGAAGAAATCGTTACCACGAATTTCGCTCAAAATCAAAGGTTTCCGACAGGCTGGTCCGGCCGAGGGTTAACGTTGTGCAGAAACGTCGTGCGAGGATCACCCATGAATCCGACGAAAGTCGAAACGAAAAAAGGGCCGGGCATAGCCCGACCCTTGCCTCGGAAATCAGACGATGATCAGCGGAAGCGGACCTTGTCCTTGATGGCGGCTTCAGCGTTCGCCGGCACCACATTCTTGGCGACGAAGTCGTTCCAGTCACGGTAGGGGCGCTTCGCAATGATCGCGGCGGAGCGGGCATCGCCGATTTGCGGCAGCGTATCGAGCTGCTCCTTGGTGGCCGTGTTCAGATTGACGAGCGTGCCCTGGGCGGCAGGTGCCGTGGTGCGCGCAGCAGGCTGGGCAGCGGCCGGAGCAGGCGCAGCAGGCTGGGCGGCGCGGGGGGCGGCGGGCTGGGCAGGGGCCGCAGGAGCCGTCGGGGTCGCGGGGCGCTGCTGTTGCGGCGGGTTCTGCGGCGTGGTCTGGGCAATGGCGAAGCTTGACGAGGCAAGAAGCGCGACAACGGCAAGCGTGGACTTGATGGACGAGACCTTGTTGGACGACGAAAGCTTGATGGACATGGGGATCCCCCTGGAGTTGACCCTGTATTCTCTGCGCGGGTCAGCCAGGGCAAGGACCGACGACCGCGTCATCCTCAGGATGCGACACCCCTCACTGTTGCGCAAGGGCGTCAACCGCATGACGATGCTGTGGAAATAATGTGATCGAGATGAATGCAAGTGCAATTCGATTGTTGCGCACTGTTCATCTTGCAAAAGCTCAGCTGATCCATTCCGCACAGCGCGGCGCCTCATTCGCGCCCCACGGCATGATCGGCACGGTGGACGTCGAGTTCTTCGGGCTACCCTCGATCAGCTTGTCGGAATAAACCATATAGATCAGCACGTTGCGCTTTATATCGCAGCCCCGCACGATCTGCATGCGCTTGAAGAACAGTGAACGCGACTGGCGGAAAGCGACCGAGCCTTGCTCGAATTTCTCCTTGAACTTTACCGGCCCTACCTGCCGGCAAGCCAGAGACACATCGGATACCTGCTCGGCGAGCCCCAGCGCGCCCGACCAGCCGCCCTTCTCGGGAGCGGTGAAGTGGCAGGCCACGCCATCCACAGCCGGATCGTCGATGGCGTAGACCGCAAGCTTGTCATCGGGCGACAGCAGCTTGAACACCGTTGACTTGCGGAAGATCAGCTCCGGCTCCTCGGCGCGGGCGGCGGGCGCGAGAAGCACGGCGGCGGCCAGAGCCGCGACGATGAGAAGTCTGTTCATGGCATCAGCGCAATTCTGTCAGGTATCGGATGTCAGCCGTATGGCACAGGCTGACGCGCCATTCCACCGGTTGTCCTGAAATCGAGTGGGCCACCCGATCGATCAGCAGCAAGGCTGCACCCACAGCAAGGCCAAGTGCGCCTGCCGCTTCCGCGTCGGCAGCGACCGCCTTGAGGCTTTCGCTGCCGCCCGCCACCGTCACGCCAAAGCGGCGGGCATAGGTGTCGTAGAGATTGTTCGGCACCGCTCCTTGGTCAAACCCGTCAAAAAGCGCGGCGGGCAGTGCGATATCCTCGACGATGCATCGGCGGCCCAGCAGCGAACGGACACGTCTGATCCTGATCACAGGATCACCCGGGGCAAGCGACAGCTTTGCCGTCTCCTGCGGGTTCGATGTCACCCGGACGGCCGAGACAACCTCGCTTTCGGGAAAACTCCGTGTTCCATCATCGGGTTGCAGCTTGAAGAACTGGAACAGGATGCGGTCCTCGTCATGGGTGGCCACGAAGGTGCCACGACCCTGCCGGCGCACCAGCAGGTTGTCGGCGGTCATCTCGTCCAGCGCCTTGCGCACGGTACCCTGGCTGACACCCATCTCGGCGGCGATCTGCTGTTCGCTCGGCACCATGTCCCCGGCGCGCCATTCTCCCTCGGCGATGCGGCGTGAAAGCCGCTCCCGCACCTGCCGGTAGAGGGGCCTGAAGCCCATTTCACCCGCATCCGACACCCGAAAACTCCCTTCACCGACTGCCTGCAAGCCGCCGTTGACCCTTTCGAGTCTTATATCTTATAGAAGACCCCGCACCAAACTGAAAGGATTGCCCCATGAGCGCACCCCACCTGCTGGCCCACGACCACAAGGACAACGTCGGCGTTGTCGTGGTCGAAAACCTGAAAGCCGGAACTGACATGCTCGCGGTCGTGACGCATGACAATTCTGATTTCCGTATCACGGCCAAGATGGATATCCCCATCGGCCACAAGGTCGCGCTCAAGGACATGAAGAAGGGCGACACAATCTGGAAGTACGGCGAGGACATCGGCGTGATGAAAGCCGATTGCAAGGCGGGTGAACACCTGCACATCCACAACGCCAAGACAAAGCGCTGGTAACCTCCCATCCTCCTCATCCTGAGCTTGTCGAAGGACCAAGCTTGTCGAAGGATGATCGGGGGAAGAATCCAACAAGAGCAGCCCCAAGACCCTTCGACAAGCTCAGGGTGAGGGGCCGGGGCCGAACAGCGTCTCGCTCGTCAACGTATCGAGGAAAAGATCCATGTCCGTCAGCAAGATGGTCGCCAATTTCGACCTGGGAAAAGTGCCGTCAAGGACGGTGAAGGGCCGCAAGATCGAGACCGAGGCCTTCAAGGGGCCCATCAACCGCGCCGCGCTCAAGGCGGCGAAGAAAGACTGGGTCATGGCCTGGCGGCGCGAGAATGGCCGGGTCGGCGTGCGCAACCATGTGCTCATGCTGCCGCTGGATGACCTTTCAAACGCGGTCTGCGAGGCCGTTGCCAACAACGTCAAGGGCGTCATGGCGATCCCGCATGCGTATGGCCGCCTGCAGTTCGGTCTGGATCTTGACCTGCATTTCCGCACGCTGATCGGCACCGGTTCTAACCCGAACGTGGCGGCTGTGGTTGTCGTTGGCATCGAGGATGGCTGGACGAAGATCGTCGTGGACGGCATTGCTGCCACCGGAAAGCCCGTCGTGGGTTTCGGCATCGAGGGCCACGGCGATATCGCGACCATTGCCAAGGCGAGCTACATCGCCAAGGAGTTCGTGCAGTGGTCGTCCGAGCTGCAGCGGGAGAAATGCCCGGTCAGCGATCTCTGGATCTCGACCAAGTGCGGCGAAAGCGACACGACCACGGGTCTCTCGTCCTGCCCCACCGTCGGCAACATGTATGACAAGCTCCTGCCCAAGGGCGTCTACGGCGTGTTTGGTGAAACCTCGGAAATCACAGGCGCGGAGCACCTCTGCAAGGCGCGCGCTGCGACGCCGGAACTCGGCGAGCGCTGGTACAAGATGTGGAAAGCCTATCAGGACGATGTGATCGAGGCGCACAAGACCTCAGACCTTTCCGACAGCCAGCCGACCAAGGGCAACATCGCCGGTGGCTTGACCACCATCGAGGAGAAAGCGCTGGGCAACCTGGAAAAAATCGGTCGCGAGTCCCGCTACATCGACATCCTTGAACCGGCAGAGATGCCGGCGAAAGGACCGGGCCTCTACTTTATGGACACGTCGTCGGCGGCTGCCGAGTGCGTGACCCTGATGGCGGCCGGCGGCTACGTGATCCACACCTTCCCGACCGGCCAGGGCAACGTCATCGGCAACCCGATCGTTCCCGTCATCAAGATCACCGGCAACCCGAAGACAATGCGCACCATGCCCGAGCACATCGACGTGGACGTGTCCGGCATCCTGCGCCGTGACATGACAATCCCGGAAGCGGGCGATGCACTGATCGAGAATATCGTGCGCACCGCCAACGGCCGCTTGACGGCATCGGAGTCGCTCGGCCATCGTGAATTCTCGATGACAAAACTTTACCGCAGCGCCTGAAAGGCGCTGCGAAACAATCCCGGTCAACGGCCGGGTGATCCTCCCCATCAGAAGGGAGGTAAAGGGCGGGGGCAACCCGCCAAAGCCGGGGATCAAACCCCGCTTCACCTGGGCCGAGCGAAAAAGATCAAGAATGATCGGCTCGACTTTGAAAGCCCCGGCCGCCCGAACCGGCGTCCGGGGCATTTCCACCCGATCCCAAAGCGGCGTCATCCGGCATGCAGAAAATCGAAGCTTTCCTCCGCGCAAACGGCCCCGGCGTCGCGCTCTCGGCGGCTGTCGCGGTTGCGGCGGTGTTGTCGGAGCCGTTGCTCCGTCGCCTGACCGGCGGCTTCACGCTGCCGGCCATGGTGATTGCGCTGTTCTTCGGCATCGCGCTTAACCGGTTGGCCAGCGAGGCGCGCTTCCAGCCAGGCATCACCTGGTGCGTCAAGAAGCTGCTGCGCATCGCCATTGGACTGCTCGGCCTGCGCATTGCACTTGGGGATATCCTCGGGCTAGGCCTCGGCACGATCCTTGTTGTCGTAGCATCCATGGTGATCACCATCGTCGCCGCGATCTGGCTGGCGCGGCTGCTTGGCCAGGAAGATGGCTTCGGCGCTCTGGCGGGCGCTGCCACGGCCGTCTGCGGCGCGTCAGCGACCCTCGCGACCACGACTGTGGTGCCACCCTACAAGAACAAGGATGCCGACACGGCTTTCACCGTCGTCATGGCGAATGCCGTCTCGACGCTTGTCATGCTTGTTTATCCGCCACTGTGCATCTGGCTCGGCCTCGACGCGCGGCTGACAGGGCTGATGCTGGGAGCCACGATCCACGATATGGCGCAGGTGGTGGGCGCGGGCTATGCGGTGTCTGAGCCCGTCGGCAACACCGCCGTCATCGTCAAGCTGTTCCGCGTGTTCCTGCTGCTGCCGGTGGTGCTCGCCATCGGCTGGTGGTTTGCACGCAGGGGCGGCGCAGCGGGGGCGGCGAAGGTGCCTGCGCCGATCTTCGCGGTGGTTTTTCTGGTGCTGGCGGTGGTCAACACGCTGATGATGGCGATGCCCGCGCTCTTGCCATACTATCTGCCGATCAAGACGGCGCTGGCGGAAGTCTCCCGTTGGGGGCTATTGCTGGCAATCGCGGCACTGGGCCTCGGCACCTCGCCGGCGGCCATTCTGGCGGTCGGCTGGCGGCAGGTGGCAGTGTTCATGGGTGCGACGGTCGTGATCCTCGTTGTCGCGACGGGCGGACTGATGGCGTTGGGCTAACGGGAGAAGATCGCCATGGCGGACATTGTCGTGACGGAGTTCATGGACGAGGAGGCGCTGGCCGCCGTTCCCGCGCGCTATTCCGTTCTCTATGATCCGAAGCTGGTTGATCGACCCGCCGATCTGGCGCGCGCAGCCGAGGGCGCGCTGGCGCTGATCGTGCGCAACCGCACGCAGGTGCGCGGCGATCTCCTGACGGCGGCTGCAAAGCTCAAGGTCGTGGGTCGCCTCGGCGTCGGCCTCGACAATATCGACACCGATGCCTGCACCCAGCGCGGCATCAAGGTGCTGCCCGCCACCGGCGCGAACGATCTCTCCGTCGCCGAGTGGGTCATCGCCTGCTCCATGGCGCTTTTACGCGGCGCTTATCTTTCCAGCGCCGATGTGATTGCCGGCCAGTGGCCGCGCAACCGGCTGATGGGCCGGGAGATGTCCGGCAAGACCATGGGGCTCGTCGGCTTCGGGTCCATCGCCCGCGAAGTGGCGGTCCGCGCGGGCGCTATGGGCATGCATTGCATCGCCTTCGACCCGTTCCTGCCGGACGAGCACCCTGCCTGGCGCCTGGCGAAACGCCATGGCCTTGAACCACTGCTGAGGGAGGCAGACGTCGTCAGCCTGCATGTGCCGCTGAACGAGGGCACGGCCAGCATGATCGATGCCGTGCGCCTCAAGCGCATGAAGAAGGACGCCATCCTGCTGAACGCCGCGCGCGGCGGCGTGGTGGACGAGGCTGCCCTCGCCGTCGCGCTGAAAGCGGGCGACATCGGCGGCGCAGCGCTTGACGTCTTCGCCGAAGAGCCGTTGTCGGCCGAACGGGGCGCGGTTTTTGCTGGCTGCCCCAACCTTATCCTTACGCCGCACATTGCGGGCGTCACCCAGGAATCCAACGTCCGCGTCAGCCATGTCACTATCGCCAACGTGCTGAAGGCGCTGGGCTGAACACCAATGACAATGAATTTCTCGGATCTTCCCTATCGCCCCTGCGTCGGCGTGATGCTGATTAACCGCAATGGCCTTGTCTGGATCGGCGACCGCCGCAAGGACTCGACACCTGAGCATGTCGGTGGCGGTTACTCCTGGCAGATGCCGCAGGGGGGGCTCGACAAGGGCGAGGAGCCCTTGAAGGCCGCTTACCGCGAACTTGCGGAGGAGACCGCCGTCACCTCTGTCTCGTTTCTGGCCGAGGCACCGGACTGGTACAGCTACGATCTCCCCGACGACGTGGCGCAGCAATCCTGGAAGGGCAAGTACAAGGGCCAGACCCAGAAATGGTTCGCCTTCCGCTTCGAGGGCGATGACAGCGAGGTCAACGTGTTGAACCCCGGCCCCGGGCACAAGCCCGAATTCTCTGCGTGGCGCTGGGAGCAGGTGGAGAAGCTGCCGGGGTTGATCATCCCGTTCAAGCGGCCGGTTTACGAGAAGGTTATTGCGGCTTTTCGCCCCTTCTGCGCCTGAACGGGTTCCCCCTGCGACGATCAGGTTATTGGCGGCGATCAAGATATCGGCATGGTGCTTGCCGCCGGGCCGCAATGCCTCCATGTTGCACGCGGTTGGGCGCAACTGATTTGCGAAACGAAGCCCTGCGACCTGACGGCGCGGGCGACAGGATGTCCGGATGACTGTTGAAAAGAAGCCTCGTCCCCTCGCCCGCATCGCAGTGCTGGCGGTTGGACTGCTGCTGTTTCCAGCCCATGGCTTTGCTCAGGCCCGCAGCACTCTGGGTGTGGCCGAAACATCTGCCGGGAATTTCCTGGCCGCACTCGCAGCCGATGCGCGCAACGACGCCGGCGCGGCTGCGCATTACTTCCGCGAAGCACTGAGATCTGACCCGCGCAACACGGCCCTTCAGGAGCGCGCGTTCAT
>JBOFUS010000623.1:0-1153 GCA_051652685.1 Beijerinckiaceae bacterium | reverse complement strand
GTGCCGGAGCTTGCGTCCCGCGTGAACGGGCTGCTTTCGGGCGAGTATGATTTCGCCTGCGACATTACGCCGGACCTCGTCGAGACCATCGAGAAGAACCCGCGCTTCAACGTCGTCGGCGGGCCGATCCTCAACCAGCGCATCGTCGTCTTCGACAAGACGAACCCGGTGCTCGCCGACGCCCGCGTGCGCCGTGCCTTCGGCCATGCGCTCGACAGGAAGCTCATTGTCGACCAGCTCTGGGTTGGCCGCACGGAACTGGGCGAGGGGCTGCAGTATCCCTATTTCGGCGACATGTTCGTCAAGGAGCACAGGCTGCCAGCCTTTGATCCGGCGCTGGCAAAGCGCCTCCTGCAGGAAGCCGGCTACAAGGGCGAACCGATCAGCTACCGTGTGCTCAACAACTACTACACCAACCAGGTCGCAACCGCGCAGATCATGACCGACATGTGGCGCGCCGTCGGCCTCAATGTGCAGATCGAGATGAAGGAAAACTGGGGGCAGATCCAGGAGACCGGCAAGGGCAGGGCGCTCTACGATAACTCCAGCTCGTCCTTCTTCAACGATCCCGTTTCCTATGTTCCCGTCACCTTTGGCCCCAACGGCGGTCTCGTGCGCAACGGGCTCTGGTCAAATGAGGAAGCCAACCGGCACATCAAGGTGCTGGAGGAATCAACCGACCCGGCCCAGCGCCGTGCCGCCTTCGCGCGCGTGCTTGCGATTACCGAGCACGAGGACCCTGTCGTCACGGTGATGCACGCGACGGCGAACTTTACCGCCAAGCGCAAGGACATCCAGTGGAAGCCGGCGCGCTCCTTCGTGATGGATTTCCGCCCCCGCAATTTCCGCGTGGGCTGACGGAGACGTCAGCTGGCCGTCTTGATGTAGGCTTCGACCTTGCCGTTGAGCTTCAGCGTCATGGGGTTGCCCTTGCGGTCCTTGGCTGCGCCCGCCTCGATGCGGATCCAGCCTTCGCTGATGCAATATTCCACCACCTTGGTCTTCTCCGCTCCGTTGAACCGGATGCCGATCTCGTCCTTCAGCACCTCCTCGTTGAAGAAGGGGCTCGTCTGATCGATCGACAGCCGGTCGGGCAACGGGGCGGGCGAGGCACCGGGATTTTCAACATTCATGGGATGCGTCCGTGCTTGCG
>JBOFUS010000622.1:0-4913 GCA_051652685.1 Beijerinckiaceae bacterium | reverse complement strand
CCGGTCCTGCTCGCGCAGCAGTGTCGAGGCGAACATCGGCGAGCCGGGGTAGAAGCGGCCGTCCAGCGCGTTCACGGCCTTCAGCGTCGCCATGTACGGCTGGAAAAGCGTCTCAAGCTCCGGTCCGCGCGCTGCCGCGAGAAAGCGCTTCACGCCGCGATCGGCCTCGCCGGTCCGCTTCGCCTCATCGGCCTCAAGGCTGTAGAGGCCGATCCCGGCGTGGGTGTCCATGTAGCGAAAAGGGGCATCCTTGCGCTTCAGGTAGGCAATCACGCGCGCAAGCAGCGCATGCTTGAACACGTCGGCGAAGTTTCCGGCATGGAAGGCGTGGCGGTAGTTCATCGCAGGTTGCTCATGGGCCTGGCGCGCGGTCACCGCACGGGCGGCGCCACGATCTCCCGCGTGCGGCAACCGCCACGATCAACCTCTTCGCAGGCGCGGAAGCCGCGCAGATCCTTTGTGAAGCAGATGCGCAGTTCGCTGAGCACGCCCCGCCGGCAGGACACGCTCATCATCTCGCTGCGCAATCCCGGATTGGCGGCCGTGAAGGCGCGCTCGATGTCGACCGGGCTCCAGCGGCCCTCCTTGTCAGGCTTCTGGAAGGACGGCGGGACAACCACCTTGTCCCTCGCTTCCTTCGACGCGCGGAAATAATCCGTGGGGCTCAGGCCCGAGCAGGTGCCGTGCTTGCGCCACTGGTGGCGGGCAAGGCCTTCGTCAGGGAAAACGTCCTTGGCGATATCCATGGCCGTGCGCGATGGGTTGCGCCCGGCCGGGCCGCAGTCGCTCGGAAAGCCGCGCTCGTTCTGTGGCCAGAGCCCGTGCAGCACAAACCCGAGTCCAGCGCCCTTGCTGCACTGATCGCGGTTTTTCTGGTCGCCCTCGATCTCGCAGAAGCCGGAAGACCAGCTGAGTGCCATCACATAGAAATCGAATTCACCGGCTGCGCCGCCGCGTTCCGCCCGTTGCGCGATGGCGGGAGTGGCTAACAGCAGCGCGAGAAGAGCTGAAAGGACAGCCCTCACGGACGCGCCATCCGGCAATCCTGGGCGTAGGTGCGATGCCGGTCGAGTCCCTGCACGCACCATTCCAGCCCGAATGATGCCGGTGTGGGGAAACGAACCCAGCCATAGAACAGGCTGCCGTGCCAGCCGATGATGCCGGCATCCTCGGTCACATAGTAGTCCACCCTGCGATGGCGTCCGTCGGAAATTGCCACGCGTGCCGAGCAGTAGCGGCGCGGAATAAGGTCCAGACCGTTTGGCCGAAAGCCAGTCGCGCGCACGCGGTCGAAACCCTTGATCTGGAGGTTTGTCTTCCAGACGCTGGTCTCCCGCTCATTGAAGCGCTGCTCGATCCGCCCCAGCACTGCCGGGCTGTCGCAAGCGGGTAGCTGAGCGTCATAGGCGAAGAGGCGCTCCTCCGCCTTGCCGCGCGGCGCGTTGGCGGCTGCCGGATGGATCGCGGCGATCAACAGCAAAGCCGCAAGGATGGTGGGTATGGGGCGCATGGACGGGACTCCTCGCCTGTGGGTGTGCTTTATCCCGTTGGGTGGATCAAGCGAAGATTGGCTTCGAACCACGAGCCCGGCAGAACCTGTTGCAGGGACGCCGCGTCAGTGCCTGACTCTAAAGCTCTTGGACTGCCCCAAAGTCCTCACCCTGAGCTTGTCGAAGGGTTGAGGACGGTGTTTCAGGGCATGACTGGACCATCCTTCGACAGGCTCAGGATGAGGTATTCTGCTTTTGAGACGCGCTCTCAGGCTTTCAGATATCTCAGAACGGCATCAACAATGCTTTCGCGGCGGCGCGTTTCCGTCTGGGCATCGCCCATGTCGTAACCGAAGATCTGGCGAACGGTATAGCGGTTGGACACGTTGTAGAAGCTCATCGAGTTGATCATCAGATGGATGTCGATCGCCTCGAGACCACTGCGGAATTCGCCGGAGCCGACACCGCGCTGATAGAGCGACCTGAGCATATCCAGCGCCGGCAGGTTCAGCGCGCCGATCTTTTCCGACGAGGCGAGGTGGCGCGCCTGATGAATGTTCTCGACCATGACAAGCCGTACGAAGTCCTGGTTGCGCGCGTGATGATTGAAGGTTGCCCTTGTCAATTCTGCAATGGCTTCGGGTGGCGCGAGTGTTTCCAGATCCAGCCCGCGTTCATGCAGGCGGATCTTGAGATATGCCTCTTCCAGCGCCGCGCGATAGAGCCCCTCCTTGTCGGAAAAATAGTAGTAGATCATCCGCTTGCTGGTAGAGGTCTTGGCCGCAATCTCGTCGACACGCGCACCTGCAAGACCCTTTTCGGCGAACTCGGTCAACGCAACGTTCAGGATGTCGCGCTTCACACCTTCCGGGTCCTGCGTCCAGGTGACCGTCCGGCTCTTTCGACCAGCGTTTGAAGTGTCCGAAGCCATCGGGTCTGAAACCTTCTTCTTTGGCGGGTTGGCGATGAAAACACGGTCGTCAAATTGTACTAATTAGTTAATCCGTCTTCTGACGGTCAGGAAAGACCATTGGCAGAAAAGATTGAGGCAAACTATACTTACGATTTCAGCAACATTCTGCAGGCTTGAATCGCGCATCTTTCCGCGCTCGTGCTTTTACCCGGCGGGACCATTTGTCAAGGGGTGCTTGCCGATGATGGTCACAGATTGGCCAATTTCGATGCCCTCGCTGTTGATTTCGCAAGCATAGGCCAAGGCTTCGACACCTGCCGAAAGGGCTTTTGCGAATGCATGCGCATAGGTCGGGTCGAGATCTGCCGCGAGTGAAAAGCGCGTGGCGCGCATCTGGATGACAAAAAGCATCACGGCCCGGTCTCCGGCGGCGACCCGCTTCGCAAGCTCACCGAGATGCTTTGCACCACGCGCGGTCACGCAATCGGGAAACTCGGCGAGACCGGACTCGCGCATCAGGTGGCAGTTCTTCACCTCGACATAGCAGGGCGGTCGCGCGGCGTCTGTCAGCAGCAGGTCAACCCGGCTGTTTTCACCATAGCGCACCTCGCGCCGGAGGTCGCAATAGCCGGCGAGTTCCGGAATGCGGCCTGCAAGGATGGCTTCTTCTGCCAAGCGGTTTGGATGTCCTGTGTTGATGCCCACAAGCTGCATGCCACCCGGCAGTTCCGCCGCGATCAGCTCGAACGACCAGGCGAGCTTTGCCCTGGGGTTGGCCGCGGGCGCAAGAAAGACACGCGCACCCGGCTGGTTGAGGCCCAGCATTGCTCCCGGGTTGGCGCAATGCGCCGTGACGATTTCGCCGTCGGCCAGCTCGACATCGGCGAGGAAACGCTTGTAGCGACGAACGAGGCGGCCTTCGACGAGGGGCGAGCGAAAGCGCATGGACAATTCCTGTGTAAGCGAATGCGTCGCAGATGCCTTGTGGGGAAGGCGCACGCAAGCCGCTTGCATTCGCCGCGTTGGCCTTTAGGAAACGCCTATGTCTGAAACGCCAGTCAACTCCCAGACCCCTGCCATTTCCGCCGCCATTCTTGTCATCGGCGATGAGATTCTCTCCGGGCGGACCAAGGACAAGAACATCGGCTATATTGCAGAGTACCTTACCAATATCGGCATCGATCTGAAGGAAGTGCGCGTCGTTGCGGATGAGGAGCCCGACATTGTCGCGGCGCTGAACGCACTCCGTGGTCGCTATACCTACGTCTTCACCACCGGTGGCATTGGCCCGACCCATGATGACATCACGGCAGATTGCGTCGCGAAGGCTTTCGGGGTTGCCATCGACCACGATCCCCGTGCCATTGCCATGCTGCGGGATCGATACAAAGCGGAAGAGCTGAACGAGGCGCGGTTGCGGATGGCACGCATTCCGGAAGGCGCTGACCTCATCGAGAATCCCATTTCCCGCGCGCCGGGCTTCAAACTGGGCAACGTTATCGTCATGGCGGGCGTGCCCAACATCATGCAGGCGATGCTCGATCATGTCGCGCCCACACTCGCCACCGGCCTCCGCATGGTCGCCGAAAGCATCGACGCACACGGCATGCCTGAAGGCATTTACGCGAAGGCGCTTGGCGAGGTTGCCGCCGCCAACCCGACCGTGTCGATTGGCTCCTACCCGAGCTTCATCGGCGGCGGCTTCCGCAACCAGATCGTCGTGCGCGGCAAGGATGCGGCGGCGGTCAGCACGGCCGTCCTTGCGGTGCATGCGGCAATCGACGGTCTCAAGGCCGACAACGCGCCAGTGTGAGGAAAGACATGGCTACACCTTCCGCCGAAAAGGCATTCCCCGTCTCCTGGGACCAGTTCCACCGCGACACGCGCATGCTGACCTGGCGGTTATCGGACAAGGGGCCATTCACCTCGATCGTCTGCATCACGCGGGGCGGGCTCGTGCCGGCGGCGATCATCGCGCGGGAACTCGAGATCAAGATGATCGAGACCGTCTGTATCGCAAGCTACCACAGCTACACGGGTCAGGGGGAACTGAAGGTGCTGAAGGGCATCGAAAGCCTCATCGCCAGCACAAACGGCGGCGAGGGTGTGCTGGTGGTCGATGATCTGGTAGACACCGGCAAGACGGCGCGCGTGGTGCGCGACATGCTGCCCAGGGCGCATTTCGCCACCGTCTACGCCAAGCCGGCCGGGAAGCCGCTGGTGGACACCTTCGTGACCGAGGTGGCGCAGGACAGCTGGATCTATTTCCCCTGGGACATGGGTTTCACGTTCCAGCCGCCGATCCGTGAGGGCGGGCGGGGGTGAGCAGCCTGGCAGTTTTGTGACAGGTGTATTTCACTGTTTGGTGGAATGCTCGCTGGCCTGTATGACAGTCCCCGCAAACCGAAAGACATCCCCCTGCTCGACGCACCTTCCCCCTCGACGAACCCGGTTTCACGGGACTGGATGCAACTTCTTGCGCCCTATCGCCGGCCGGATGTGCCGCGGAG
>JBOFUS010000621.1:0-2142 GCA_051652685.1 Beijerinckiaceae bacterium | reverse complement strand
ACGGGATCATGCGCCGCGCCGCGCGCCATCGCGATCAGGAAGATCGCTTCGGAATCGGTCGTGCCGCTGCGGCCTTCGTATGCGCTGTCGGGAATCAGGTTCTCGATGCGCCGGCGCAGCGCGCTGTAGCAGCCGACCTGACCGTTGTGCATGAACATATGGTGGCCATCGATGAAGGGATGGCAATTGGCGCGGCTGGTCGCGGTGCCAGTGGACGCCCGGACATGGGCGAAGAACAGGCTGGAGCGCACCTGCTCGCACAACGCCTTGAGGTTTTCGTCGGACCAGGCGGGGCGCAACTCCCGGTAAGCACCGGGCGTTGGTTTGTCGCCATACCAGCCGATGCCAAAGCCATCGCCGTTGGTGCCGGTCTTGGCTTCCGTTGCGCGCAACGACTGGTCGATGAGCGAGTGGGACGGCTTCGTCACCACATCTTCCATGTAGATGGGTTGTCCCCGGTAGGCGACCCAGCGGCACATTGATCAAGGAATCCGTTCGCGACAGTCTTTGGTTGTGGCAGACTGTCGTTGGCTACGCATGAACACAAGGTTAAACAAACCTTGATTGATCGAAATTCAGCGCTTCGGTGGTTGTTTCTTGTCCGCCTCGGCTGTCTTCGGCTCCGTGCAGCTGAACTCAAGGGCTGCGCGCTTCGATGCGCCGCGCGCCTTCACCTCGATCTCGACCTTGGAGCAGGTGACGTTCTCGACAACGATAGGACGGTTGAGCACGCCGTCATTGTTGAAGACGAAGCCCAGCAGCGGCCGCGTCTCGGTTTTGCGCTGGCCTGTGCGGTTGGTGGTGATGATGCTGACGATGGCGCTGGCGTTCTTCGGCTGCGTGTTCTTCGCGCCCTGCAAGGCGACATTGAAGACAACCGTGTTGGCCGCCTCGCCGAACACGCCTTCGCCCCGCGGCAGGTCAGCCAGCTTGGCGTCCTTCATCTTCAGCAAGTCTTCCGAGAGCTTGCCCGAGCCTTCCAGATAAAGCCTTGCGCTGATGTCGCCGAGGCGTACTTCCTGTGCCGAAGCCTGGCCGAGAAGCGAAAGCAGCGCGGCCCCCGCCATGAGAATTCCACGAAACATGCCCTGCCGCCCTTCTGTCGATTGTCCGGGCGAGTTAACTTGACGCACGTGAAGGTCCAATGAACCCGCCGTTACTTTATCGCGGATGCAGCGGAGGAAACACTAGCGGCCAGCGGGCGCGTCGCGTACCGCACGCCCTGACGCAGGACGGGGCGAAGAGGGAGAGCAGGGATGCGGGCGACAGGGCGACTTCTGGCGATGGCCACCCTCGTGTTGTCGATGTCCGGGCTCGAGGCAAACGCCGCCGAGCTTGACGGCAAGGCGCTCGGCCTCCACTGGGCCATTCCCTTCATCGGGATGCTGCTGTCCATCGCCGTTTTGCCGCTGCTGAGGCCGCACTTCTGGGAGCATCACCAGGGCAAGATCGCGGCATTTTGGGCGGCATTGACACTTTTCCCGCTGGCCGCCGTCATCGGCCCTGCTGGCGCGCTTGACGCGCTGGGCCACACGCTCCTGCTGGAGTACATTCCCTTCATCCTGCTGCTGTTCGTGCTCTTCACGGTGGCAGGCGGCATCTACATTCAGGGTAACATCCATGGCAGCCCGCTGACGAATGTGCTGCTGCTGCTGATCGGTGCATTCCTTGCCTCGTTCATCGGCACCACCGGCGCGTCGATGGTGATGATCCGGCCGCTCATCCGCGCCAACGACAACCGCCGGATGAACGTGCATGTGTTCATCTTCTTCATTTTCATCGTCTCGAACATGGGCGGCGCGCTGACACCGCTCGGCGATCCGCCGCTGTTCCTAGGGTTCCTGCGCGGCGTCGACTTTTTCTGGACCACGCGTTGGCTGGCCGGCGAGACGCTCTTCGTCATCGCAGTCCTGATCGCCATTTTTTATGGTCTGGACAGCTATTTCTACCGCAAGGAGGGCACGCAGAAGCCGGCTTTCGACCCAACGCCGGATTCGCGCATCCGCGTGTTCGGCGGCATCAACTTTGCTCTGATCCCCGTGATCATCGCCGCGATCCTGATGAGTGCCTCGCTGAAGCTTGGAGAGATTGCCGTCGGCGGCACCAAGGTATCGGTTGCCAACCTGCTGCGCGATGCAATCT
>JBOFUS010000620.1:0-2504 GCA_051652685.1 Beijerinckiaceae bacterium | reverse complement strand
TGCGTGCTTCGAGACGTCACTTCGTTCCTCCTCAGCATGAGGAATGTTGGAGAATGCCCCAAACAACGTTCCTCATGCTGAGGAGCGCCAAAGGCGCGTCTCGAAGCACGCACAACGCCCGCGATGGGGAAAACGTCCGATGAAAGCCGGAGAAGTCTCCGCTCGCGGGGCCATCGGCCTTGAAGCGCTCCACATGCGCAAGGTCTTCGGGCCGCTGGTGGCGCTCGACGACGTGTCGCTCAAGGTTCCGGCGGGCACTTTCCATGCGTTGCTTGGCGAGAATGGTGCCGGCAAATCCACGCTGGTGAAGTGCATCATGGGCTTTTATCAGCCCGACGCCGGCAAGGTGCTGGTCGACGGCCGCGAGAGCGCCATCCGCAACCCGCGCGAGGCGGCGGAGGCAGGCATCGGCATGGTCTACCAGCATTTCAATCTGGTGCCCTCGCTGACGGGAGCCGAGAACCTCGTCATATCGCGCCCACGCGGGCCTCAGGTGATTGATTGGGTGCGGGAGAACGAGGCACTCGCGTGCTTTCTTGACCGGATGCCGTTTCGTGCCCCGCTCGACAGGCCGATCCATATGCTGTCCGCCGGCGAGAAGCAGAAGCTCGAAATCCTGAAACAGCTCTATCTCGACCAGCGCTTCATCATCCTCGATGAGCCGACCTCGGTGCTGACGCCGGCGGAGGCCGACGAGGTGCTGGGGCTCGTGCGCGACATGACGAAGCGCGGCGAGGTTACAGTGCTGATGATCACCCACAAGTTCCGCGAGGTCACGGCCTATGCCGATGATCTGACCGTGCTGCGCAAGGGGGCCTTCGCGGGTGCCGGCAAGGTCTCCGGTACAACAACCGACACGATGGCGAAGATGATGATCGGCGACGCGGCACTGCGCGAGCGCGCCGCGCGGGTGGATAGTCAGGACCGGACCGTGGTGCTGGATATCGCGGGCATCTTTGCAGACGCAGACGACGGCCGACCGGCCATCGAGGGCGTCAACCTCAAGGTCCATGCAGGAGAGATCGTGGGTATCGCCGGTGTCTCAGGCAATGGCCAGTCGGCGTTGGTGGAGGTGCTTTCGGGTCAGCGGCCCATGCGCCTTGGGCAACTGTTCATCAAGGGAGAGGATTTCGAGCCCTCGCGCCAGAGCATGGCGAAGTTCAAGGTCTTCGGCCTGCCGGAGGAGCCGCTGAAGAACGCAACGGTAGCCAACATGTCGGTGGCCGAGAACATGGCCTTCCGCAACTTCGACCAGCCCCCCATCACCTCATTGGGCTGGTGGCTTTCCGCCGCGCCCATGCGCAGGCAGGCGCAGGGGCTGATCGCGCGCTACCGCGTAAAGACGCCATCGCCCGAGACACCCATTGCCCAGCTCTCCGGGGGCAACGTGCAGCGGACGGTACTGGCGCGCGAGCTTTCGGGCGATGTCGATGTGCTCATCGTTGCCAACCCTTGTTTCGGGCTGGATTTCGCCTCCGTTGCCGAGATCCGCGCGCAGATCATGG
Organism: Beijerinckiaceae bacterium; assembly: GCA_051652685.1. Classification (GTDB taxonomy): domain Bacteria; phylum Pseudomonadota; class Alphaproteobacteria; order Rhizobiales; family Beijerinckiaceae; genus JADCCX01. Next base: position 999 of record JBOFUS010000620.1, on the reverse strand, counting down.
ACCAGCGCAACCGGGGGGCCGCCGTCCTTCTTGTCTCGGAGGATCTCGATGAGATCCTGCAACTCGCAGACCGTGTCGCCGTCATGTCCGGGGGACGCATCACCTATATCGGGGAGTCGGCAAAGACCGACCGCGCGACCATCGGAAAGTACATGGCGGGGGGCGGGCATTGATGTTGACGGTGCCAGCGCAACCCTATCCGTTCTCGCTTCCACCCGACCGCACGGCGCTCATCGTCATCGACATGCAGCGCGATTTCATCGAGCCCGGCGGCTTTGGTGACGTGCTCGGCAACGACGTCTCGTTGCTCGAAGCGGCCATCGCGCCCGTCGCGCGGTTGCTTGCCCTTTTCCGCGCAAGGGGCTGGCCGGTCATCCACACGCGGGAATCGCATCGTCCCGACCTCTCCGATTGTCCGCCCGCGAAGCGCGCACGCGGAAAGCCCGGCCTGCGGATCGGCGACGCCGGACCCATGGGCCGCATCCTCGTGCGCGGCGAGGCCGGCAACGCCATCGTGCCTCCCTGCGCGCCGATTCCCGGCGAGATCGAAATCGACAAGCCGGGCAAAGGTGCGTTCTACAAGACAAATCTCCAGTCGATCCTCGACCGGCGTGGTGTCTCCCATCTCGTCTTTTGCGGGGTCACCACGGAAGTCTGCGTCCAGACCTCGATGCGGGAAGCGAATGACAGGGGATACGAGTGCCTGGTCGTCGAGGAAGCAACCGAGAGCTACTTCCCGGAATTCAAGCAGGCGACGCTGGCCATGATCCGCGCGCAAGGCGGCATCGTCGGATGGACGGCAAAGCTCACCGATGTCGAAAAGGCGCTGGCATGACCGAGGGGTGCAGGATGCCGTTGAAGTCGCATTGGTGGTGGGATCACTCCGTCAAAGATTTCGCCGGGATGGACATGTCGCATGTGGTCGCCGTGCTGCCTGTCGCTGCCACGGAACAGCATGGGCCGCATCTGCCGGTGAGGGTGGATGCGGCGATCAACGCC
>JBOFUS010000619.1:0-6817 GCA_051652685.1 Beijerinckiaceae bacterium | reverse complement strand
GCTCTAACGGTCGATGGAACCGGACATTATGCCCATGGAGATCACGATGACCCGCGCCCGCACCGGCGCCTCTGGCGCCACTTTCTCGCTTGCCCTTGCCCGTCATGCCTGGCGCGCCACGAGGCAATTGGTCGTGAATCTGCGCCGCCGCAAACTCGTGCAGGGCCTGCACAGGCTTGATGACCGGATGCTGGCGGACATTGGGCTTCGCCGCTCTGATATCACTTCGGCGCTCGGCAGCGCCTACAATGTCGACCCATCCGAGCATCTCGCGAGGCTCCGCCGCGATGCCACCTGCATTGTGAACAATCCGGGAGTCGCCGCCGGTGGCGGGCGACTGGTGCGGGTTCGAGCACCTGATGCGCCTGTAGTGCCCACCGGAAAGCTTGATCTCAAGCCCTGCTGAGTGCAGACCGACGTCGACATTCCGTCTTTTCGCTTGCCATCGCGGCCGATCTCGTTGATCAATCCGTCCCCGAAACGGTTTTCGAGGGTCCGGCAGCGATGGCAGTCGAGTTGCGTCATTCCCAGGCCTTGCGTTTGATCCACGATGTAGCCCTGCAGCAGGTCCGTGACAGCGGACATGATCTGTCGAACCGACAGCTTGCAATCCTGATGACAATCTACCTCGACATCCCGCCCCATACGGTGCGTGGCCTCGCCGCGAAACTGAATGTTACCAAGCCCGTCGTTACGCGCGCACTCGACACGATGGGCGACATGGACCTTGTAGCCCGCCGGCGCGACGCGAATGATCGCCGCAACGTCATCGTGCAGCGCACGGTGCAGGGCGCGCTCTATCTGGAGCGTCTGGGCGACACCATCATCGCGAAGGCAAAGGCTCTGCCGACGCTCCCTGAACCCCGATCAAGCGAAACGCGCAGCCATGACCGACAGACGTCTAACGCCGCGCCCGCCTGAAGGTGTGACAGGCGAACCCATGCGGATCAAAGCAGGCGTGGTGTCGCTGAGGCCCCAGCCCGCCCCGGACGTTGGCATGGATACCGAGCTTGTCTTTGGCGAGAGGGTCACGTGCTTTGCCGAGGAAGAAGGCTACGCCTACGTGCAATCACTCCGCGACGGATACGTCGGCTACCTTGCCGCACGCGCACTCAGCCCGGCCGGTCAACCAGCGACCCACCGCGTGAATGTGCTCAGAACCTATGTCTACGCCGGCCCTTCCATCAAGGTGCCTGACCCGCTGGCAATTCCGGAAGGGGCGGAGTTGACTGTCGTCGGTGCGGAGAAAGACTTCTTCCGGCTCGATGATGGCGGCTTTGTCTACAAGCCGCATGTGACATTGGTTGACGAAACGGCCCCCGATTTCGTGGCGATCGCCGAGCGCTATGTTGGCATTCCCTATCTCTGGGGCGGTCGCACAAGCTTCGGGCTCGATTGTTCAGGCCTCGTGCAGACGGCGCTGCGCATGGCGGGCGTGCCCGCACCGCGTGACAGCGATATGCTGGAGCGTTTTTTTCCTGTGGCGGTTCCTGTCACAGAGTCGTTCGCAGGTCTGCGGCGCGGCGATGCCGTGTTCTGGAAAGGCCATGTCGGATTGATGCAGGACCCGAAAACGCTCCTTCATGCCAATGGCCACCACATGGCGGTTGCGAGCGAGCCTCTGGCTGACGCCGCGTCGCGGATCCTGGCGAAGAGCTTCGGGCCGATCACGTCGATACGCAGACTCTCATGAGAAGCGCCATCATGAATCGGACTTGCCACGCTCCAGATTTGCGCATAAAGATATGTTTATGTATCGTGGAGATAGCCGGTGAAAACGGCGGAACTTTCTTTCGAGGACGCCATCGCCGCGCTTGAAGCGCTTGGCGAATCCACGCGCCTGCGGATCGCCGCGCTTCTGAATGAAGCTGAGTTGACCGTCACGGAGTTGACCACGATCCTCGGCCAATCCCAGCCGAGGGTTTCCCGGCATCTCAAGCTGCTGGTTGATGCCGGTCTGGTCGAGCGCCACCGTGAGGGTGCCTGGGCGTTCTTCCGTCTGCGCGACGCGCGGATCAGCAGTCTCGTTCGCGATACGCTTGCGGTGATCGATGCAGCCGATGCCATCCTCTCGGCTGACCGTGCAAGATTGACTGAAGCACGGACAGAGCGCGCGCGGGCGTCGGACGGATACTTTGCCCGCCATGCCGCCGATTGGGACAGGCTGCGGGCGCTGCATGTCTCCGAGACGGCCGTTGAAACAGCTTTGCTGACAGAGATCGGTGAGGGGCCGTTTCATGCGGCACTCGATCTCGGGACAGGAACCGGCCAGATGCTGAAACTGCTGGCAGCGCGGTCGGACCGCGCGGTCGGTGTCGATCTGAGCCCGGCAATGTTGTCAGTGGCGCGCACCAATCTCGAGCGTGCCGGCGTGCGCAATGCGCAGGTGCGCCAGGGCGATCTCTATGCACTGCCGGTGGAGCGGGACGGGTACGACGTTGTCGTCATCCATCAGGTCCTTCACTACCTCGATGATCCGGCGCGGGCGATCCGGGAGGCTGCGCGTGCCTTGCGCCCCGGCGGCCGGCTTTTCGTCGTCGATTTTGCACCCCACGAACTCGAGTTTTTGCGCAGCGAGCACGCCCATCGGCGCCTTGGCTTCGACGACGCGGAAATTTGCGATGCGCTGACAAGCATCGGTCTTGCAGGCGCGACGAGCCGCAAGGTCGCCGGCGGAGCGAAAACAGCGCTCACCGTGACCATCTGGAGCGCACGCGATGAGCGTGTTCTGGACGACATGAACCGAACCGAGACGTTCGGCCTGAGAGAGGTGGCCTGAGATGGTCCTGACACCCTTCCGCAAGAGCCGGGGCGCTTCGACGCGCGCCAAGCTCAAGGTCTCCTTCGAGTTCTTCCCACCGAAGAACGAGGAGATGGAGAAGACACTCTGGGAATCGGTCGAGCGCCTAGCGCCGGTGAACCCGGATTTCGTCTCGGTCACCTATGGTGCCGGGGGCTCCACCCGCGAGCGCACGCACAACACCGTGGCGCGCATCGTCAGGGACACGCACCTGAAGCCTGCGGCGCACCTCACCTGCGTGGCAGCCACCAAGCAGGAGATCGACGAGGTCATTCGCGATTACTGGTCGGCTGGCGTGCGCCATATCGTGGCACTGCGCGGTGACCCGCAGACGGGTGCGGGAACGACCTATCAACCGCATCCCGGCGGATACGCCTACACCCCCGACCTGATCGAAGGCATCCGCAAGATCGGCGACTTCGAGGTGTCGGTCTCCGCTTATCCCGAGAAACACCCTGACAGTGCGACGGTCGATGCCGACATCGACGTGCTGAAGCGCAAGGTCGACGCTGGCGCTACCCGCGCCATCACGCAGTTCTTCTTCGAGAACGACTTCTACTTCCGCTATCTCGACAAGGTGCATGCGGCCGGGATCAATATCCCCATCCTGCCTGGCATCATCCCGGTGATGAACTTCAAGCAGGCCGCGAATTTCGCGACGCGCTGCGGCACCCACGTGCCGCAATGGCTGGCGGATCGGTTCGAGGGTCTCGACAACGATCCCGCAACCCGCAAGCTCATCTCGGCGGCCGTCGCAGCAGAGCAGGTGACGGACCTGATCGACCGGGGCGTGACCGACCTGCACTTCTACACGATGAACCGCGCGGATCTTGTCTACGCGATCTGCCATCTCGTCGGCGTTCAGGCGGAGATACCGGCAAAAGCGGCGGCGGCGTGATCGCTGCCCTATATACGGGTGACAGTCTTGATCGGAGCACGCCATGAGTGAGCCAGGAAACCTTGTCCTCGAATTGCTTCGTGAGATTCGCAAACAGCAGGATCTCCACACGTCAGAATTCCAGGCCGTGAACAAGCGGATCGACAATCTTCGCAATGCCATCAACGGCGAGTCGGTTCTTGGTCGCTATGCGGTTGCGGAGGTCGAGGAGCGGCTTGAGGCCATCGAGAAGCGTCTCGACGGGATCGAGAAACGGAATTGAGTTCGTCCTTTTTCTTCGGGAGAGGACAAGGAGCAAAGCGTATGTCCAAGCATAACCATGCCAATGGCGCTGAAGTCCGCGCCGCGCTCGCTACGGCTGCGAAGGAGCGCATCCTTGTGCTCGACGGCGCGATGGGCACGGAGATCCAGGACAGGAAGTTCTCCGAAGAGGACTTCCGGGGCGAGCGCTTCAAGGGCTGGAAGCATGACGTCAAGGGCAACAACGACCTGCTGATCCTGACCCAGCCGGACACGATCCGCGCCATTCACCTCGACTATTTCCTTGCCGGTGCCGACATTGTCGAGACCAACACCTTCTCCTGCACGACCATTGCCCAGGCCGATTACGGCATGGAGGAACTTGCCTATGAACTGAACATCGAGGGCGCGCGGCTCGCCCGCGAGGCGGCGATCGAGGCACAGAAGCGCGACGGACGCCGCCGTTTCGTGGCCGGTGCCATCGGGCCGACCAACCGCACGCTCTCCATCTCTCCGGACGTGAACAACCCCGGCTACCGCGCCGTCACCTTCGATGAGGTCAAGGCCGCCTATGCCGAGCAGATCAACGGCCTGATCGACGGCGGCGCGGAGCTGATCCTGATCGAGACGATCTTCGACACGCTGAATGCCAAGGCGGCCATCGTCGCCTGTTTCGAGCAGTTTGCGGAGAACGGTGTTGATCTGCCGATCATGATTTCCGGCACAATCACCGATCTTTCCGGCCGCACGCTGTCCGGCCAGACGCCTTCGGCCTTCTGGCATTCGGTGCGCCACGCAAAGCCACTGACCATCGGCCTCAATTGCGCACTTGGAGCCCGCGAGATGCGCGCCCATCTGGCGGAACTGTCGCGCGCTGCCGACACGCTGATCTGCGCCTATCCCAACGCCGGCCTGCCGAACGAGTTCGGCATGTACGACGAGAGCCCGGAGTTCATGGCCTCGCTGATCGCGGAATTTGCCGACAGCGGGCTTCTCAACATCGTCGGCGGTTGCTGCGGCTCCACGCCGGCGCATATTAGGGCCATCGCTGAGGCCGTGAAAGGCAAGAAGCCGCGCGCTATCCCCGACGTTTCGCAGTTCATGAAGCTGTCGGGCCTCGAACCCTTCACGCTGTCGGAAAACATCCGCTTCGTGAACGTGGGCGAGCGCACCAACGTCACGGGTTCGGCGAAGTTTCGCAAGCTGATCAAGGACGACAAATACGCCGAAGCGCTCGATGTCGCCCGCGAGCAGGTGCAGAATGGCGCGCAGGTGATCGACGTCAACATGGACGAGGGCCTGCTCGACGCCGAAAAGGCGATGACCACCTTCCTCAACCTCATCGCCGCCGAGCCGGATATCGCCCGTGTGCCGGTGATGGTGGACAGCTCGAAGTTTCACGTCATCGAGGCAGGCCTCAAGTGCGTGCAGGGCAAGGCCATCGTCAACTCCATCTCCATGAAGGAGGGCGAGGAGAAATTCCTGGCCGAAGCTGCGATTTGCCGCCGCTACGGCGCGGCGGTCGTGGTCATGGCCTTCGACGAGAAAGGCCAGGCCGATACCTTCCAGCGCAAGAGCGAAATCTGCGCGCGCGCCTACAAGGTGCTGACCGAACAGGTCGGCTTCCCGCCGGAAGACATCATCTTCGATCCCAACGTCTTCGCGGTTGCCACAGGCATCGAGGAACACAACAACTACGGCGTCGATTTCATCAACGCGACCGAGTTCATCAAGACGAAGCTGCCCGGCGCGCATATCTCTGGCGGCATCTCGAACCTCTCGTTTTCGTTCCGCGGCAACGAGCCGGTGCGCGAGGCCATGCATTCGGTGTTCCTCTACCATGCCATCGCCAAGGGCATGGACATGGGCATCGTCAATGCCGGCCAGCTCGCGGTCTATGCGAACCTCGATCCGGAACTGCGGGAGCTTTGCGAGGACGTGGTGCTCAACCGCCGCGAAGACTCGACGGAGCGTCTGCTCGATGCGGCACCCCGCTTTGCCCATCAGGGCAAGGGTCCGGCGGCCAGGAACGACAATATCGAATGGCGTTCATGGCCGGTCGAGAAGCGGCTTGAGCATGCGCTCGTCAATGGCATCACCGAATACATCATCGCCGATACGGAAGAGGCGCGGCTGGGTGTCGTGCGACCGCTGCATGTCATCGAAGGGCCGCTGATGGCCGGCATGAACGTGGTCGGCGACCTGTTCGGCGCTGGCAAGATGTTTCTGCCGCAGGTGGTGAAATCCGCCCGCGTCATGAAGCAATCTGTCGCTCATCTGGAGCCTTTCATGGCGAAGGAGCGTGAGGAATCGGGTCTTGCTGACAAGCCAGCCGCCGGCAAGGTGCTGATGGCCACCGTCAAGGGTGACGTCCACGACATTGGCAAGAACATCGTCGGCGTCGTGCTCCAGTGCAACAACTACGAGGTCATCGATCTTGGCGTCATGGTCCCGGCGGCGCGCATTCTCGATGAGGCGAAAAAGCATAAGGTCGATATCATCGGGCTTTCGGGGCTCATCACACCATCCCTTGACGAGATGGTGCATATGGCGGCCGAGATGGAACGCGAGGGCTTCAGCATCCCACTGCTGATCGGCGGCGCGACGACGAGCCGCGTGCATACCGCCGTCAAGATTGATCCGAACTATGTGAGGGGCCAGACGGTCTACGTGACCGATGCCTCGCGCGCGGTGGGCGTTGTTTCGTCGCTCCTGAGCGAAGACAACCGCGATAGCTATATCAAGACGATCAAGGCCGAGTACCTGAAGGTTGCCGATGCGCATGCCCGCGCCGAGCGGGACAAGCAGCGGCTGCCACTGGCCAAGGCACGCAACAACCCGTTCAGGATCGACTGGACCGACTATCGGGTGGCCAAGCC
>JBOFUS010000618.1:0-5529 GCA_051652685.1 Beijerinckiaceae bacterium | reverse complement strand
AGCGTCGGCGAGATGCTGACCGAAGAATTCCTTCTCCCACTTGGGCTGACGCAGACGCGCCTTGCCGAGGCGATGGGCGTGCCGCGCAAGCATGTGAACGAGCTTTGCATGAACCGTCGGGCGATCACGGCGGACACAGCGCTCATTCTCGCAAAGGTATTTGGCAACAGTGCTGATTTCTGGCTCAATCTGCAGCGAAGGAATGAGCTTTGGGAAGCACAGCACTCACCGGAGCGCCGCGCACGCATCGAGCGGGCACGCCCCTTGAGCGACGCCGCATGACAACCACCCGGGGAGGGACTTTTCCATGCTCACCAATCTCCAGACGCGCGATGTCGAGACGCTGATCCATCCCTACACCAACCTCGCGACACACCGTGAGGTGGGTCCGCTGGTGCTGGAACAGGCGCGCGGCATCTATGTCCACGATTCGGACGGAAAGCCCTATATCGAGGGTATGGCCGGGCTCTGGTGCGCCTCGCTCGGCTACGGCAACGAGGAACTGGTGGAGGCGGCGGCCAGCCAGATGCGCAAGCTTTCCTTCACCCATCTCTTCTCGGGTCGCAGCCATGATCCGGCTATCGAACTGGCGGAAAAGCTGAAGGAAATCGCACCCATCGACGTCTCCAAGGTGTTTTTCGGCTGCTCGGGTTCTGACGCCAACGACACCCAGATCAAGCTGATGTGGTATTACAACAACGCGCTCGGCCGGCCGAAGAAGAAGAAGATCATCAGCCGCCTCAAGGGCTATCACGGCGTGACGCTCGCGACCGCCTCGCTGACAGGTCTGCCCAACAACCACATCGATTTCGACCTGCCGCTCGACCGGATCATGCACACCTCCTGTCCGCACCATTATCGTTTCGGCATGGATGGCGAGACGGAGGTGGAGTTCGCCACGCGGCTCGCGGCGGAGCTGGAGGAGATGATCCTGACGCAGGGGCCGGAGACCGTCGCGGCCTTCATCGCCGAGCCGGTGCTGGGTGCGGGCGGCGTCATCGTGCCGCCGGAGACCTATTACGAGAAGGTGCAGGCGGTGCTCACGAAGTACGATGTTTTGCTGATCGCCGACGAGGTGATCTGCGGTTTCGGGCGGCTGGGAGAGATGTTCGGCTCGCCGGTGATGGGCATGAAGCCCGATACCATGAGCCTCGCCAAGGCGATCACCTCTGCCTACCAGCCGCTCTCTGCCGTGCTGGTGCCGGAGCACATGTATCAGGCCATGCTGGACGAGAGCCGCAAGATTGGCACCTTCGGGCATGGCTACACGTACTCCGGCCATCCTGTTGCTGCGGCGGTCGCCATCAAAACGCTGGAGATCTATGAGCGCGACAACATCGTCGGGCATGTGCGGTCAATCATTCCGCGCTTTCGCCAGCGGCTGCTGGCGCTGGCCGATCATCCGCTGGTGGGCGAGGCACGCGGCAAGGGGCTGATGGGCGCGGTGGAGCTTGTTGCCGACAAGGCGACCAAGCGCGCCTTCTCGCCGAAGCATGGCGTGGGACCGAAATGCGTGGCGTTTGCCCAGGCCGAGGGACTGATCGTCCGGGCGCTGGGCGATTCAATCGCCATCTGCCCGCCGCTGATCATCACCGAAGCCGAGGTCGATGAACTCTTCGACCGCCTGACCCGCGCCATCGAGCGGGTCGCGGCGGTGGTGGAGAAGGAAGGCTTCCGGACCGCCTGAGAAAGGCCTATCGGAACCCCGCGCCCGCCGCTTCCAGCACCTTGCGGAAGACGGTGGGCAGCGCGGCTTGGCCGATCCCGGCCGCCGGCAGCCAGACCATGCCCTGCGGCGCGGCAGTCGTTTCGCCGACATCCAGCCGGAACACGCTGAGTTCAAGCGGAAAATGCGTGAAGACATGGCGCACTGGCTGCGGAGCACGTTGCCAGTTCCCGGAGAAGGGCGGACCAGAAGGCTCAAGCGGTAAGGCGACGTTGACGCGCCACTCGGTTCCCGGCGTTTCGAGCATGCTACCCAGCAGACCCTTCGGAGGCCGTGTTCGCACCAGCACCGCACCGTCGGCCCGGACCACGACAAAGGCTGCACCCCGCCGCGTCGGGCGTTCGGGCTTTGGTGACTTGCGCGGATAGGTTTCGGGCACGCCGCCCTTTCGGCCAAGGCACTGTTCCGAAAACGGGCAGAGCGCGCAGGCGGGTTTGCGCGGCGTGCAGATCGTGGCACCCAGATCCATCATCGCCTGCGCAAAATCGCCAGGCCGCAGGTCCGGCGTCAGCCCGTCGGCGAAGGCGCGGATGCGTGGCTTCGATGATGGCAGCGGTTCGGCAATCTCGAAAAGCCGCGAGATCACACGCTCGACATTGCCATCCACCACAACAGCGCGCCGGCCAAAGGCAATGGAAGCGATGGCCGCCGCCGTGTAGGCACCGACGCCAGGCAACGCCAGCAGGGCCGCTTCGTCATCAGGAAACCGACCGCCGTGGCGCTCGGCCACAATGCACGCGCAGGCGTGGAGGTTGCGTGCGCGGCTGTAGTAGCCAAGTCCCGCCCAGCGGCTCATCACCTCTTCCACGGGAGAGGCGGCAAGCTCTCCCACTGTTGGCCAACGGGCCGTGAAAGCCTCGAAATAGGGCTTCACAGCCTGCACCGTCGTCTGCTGGAGCATGATTTCGGAAAGCCAGACCCGATAGGGATCGGCCGGTTCGCCGGGCAAGGCACGCCAGGGGAGTTTCCGCGCATGGCGGTCGTACCAGTCGAGCAACACTTTCGCAGCGCTCTTCGATTGCGTGTCGGGCAGGGCATTTGCTAACATCAGTTGATGCGCTGATCATGGAAATCAGCGGCGCGCAAGCTGCCCTTTCAAGCCCATCCGGAGCTCCGCCCTGGCCACTGTCAAGCCACCGTTTCGCGGTCCCGCCGCCGGCCCGCGCCGTCCGCCGAAAGGCGCGACAGCGCTTGAGGCCTTCGTCGATGCTTGCCTTGGTCCTGCACTGAAGGCGAAAGGCTTCTCCACCTCTGCAATCACGCTCAACTGGGATGAGATCGCCGGCGCATCGCTTGCCCGGTGGTCCGAGCCCGCAACGCTCAAGTGGCCGCCCCGGCCACCGGGAGCGGCCGAGAGCGAGCCAAAGCGTGGCGCAACGCTGGTCGTGCGCGTCGAAGGGGCTTTTGCGCTGGAAATGCAGCATATGGCCCCGCAATTGATCCAGCGCATCAACGGTTTTCTGGGCTGGCGCTGTGTCGAGCGGTTGCAACTGATGCAGGGTCCGGTGCGCAAGGAAACGGAACCGCCGCGCCGGGCGAAGCCGGTGCTCGACGTTGCTTCCAGCCGCCGTCTGGACAAGGCGCTCGATGGCATGGAGGACGGACCGCTGAAGGTCTCGCTGGCAAGGCTGGGCGTCGGGGTCCTCGGGCGAAAGGCCTGAACGAACCTAAAGCCCCCGGCTGCCCGGTTTGACGGCGGGAATCGCCGCAAGCTCCGGCGGCAAGGCGTCCGGGGCGTAGTCGGGCACATGATAGGAGGCGAGTGAAACCAGAGGCACGCCGATGTCGGCCGTACCCGCCGACCGGTCGATCAGCACCGCAGCCCCCACGATCTGGCCGGGATGCGCGCGGATGGCTTCCAGACACTCCCGTGACGATAAACCTGTGGTGATGATGTCCTCGACCATCAGCACGCGAGCCCCCTCCGGAATGGTGAAGCCCCGGCGCAACCGGAATTGCCCTTCTTCACGCTCGACGAAGATGGCCATGGCACCCAGCTGCCGCGCTGTCTCGTAGCCCGGCACAATGCCGCCGACGGCCGGCGAGACGACGATATCGATCCGCCCGAACCGGGCCGTGATCCTGTCGGCCAGCGCCTTGCACAGCCGCGCTGTGCGCACGGGATCCTGGAAGACAAACATCTTCTGCAGGAACACGGGCGATCGCCGCCCTGAAGAAAGAATAAAGTGCCCTTCGAGCAGGGCACCTGCCGCGCGAAACTCGGCGAGCACGTCTTCGGTATTCATGGCGGCACCCCGGCGATACGCCTGCGGCATAGGGCGCTAGGCTGCGGCACTCAAGAGCGCTGCAAACCGTCTATCCCTGCACCCCCAGCGAAATCATCAAACCGGGCGCTTTCCCCCGCGCAACCAGCGCGAGGCCAAAGCGGGTGCCGTGGCGACGGGCGGTCTGGGACAGGCCCGGGCCGCTGCGCGATGCGGCGGGCAGAATGGCTGCGGTGAAGCCAGCGTTCGGCGCAAGATCGCCGGAGGCGTTGCCATAGGCAGCGAGAAACGGTTCGACGCCTGTCCAGGCAAGCGTCGCAGGGGCTGTTCCAGCGGCGGCGCGTGCCGCAAGGAGCCGGTCAAGGATCGCCGCCCAGGCGTCATCCTCGACCCGGCCGATAGGGGCGAGCACCACAAGCCGTTCATTTTCGCAGACAGCCGCCTCTGCCTGCCGAATGCGCGCGTCGCCGTCGCCCTGGAAAAGCCGCGCGGCGAGCCGGTGCGCCACAAGGCGCGGTGCGCTGGCGCCATCGATTTCTAGCAATGGCGACTGAAGGCTCATGCCTTCGGCATGGAAGCCTTCTGCCGCAAATGGCAGGGCGTGGGGCAGGAGGATGCAGCAGGTCTGGTTCATCGGGCTTCCAGCATTCTTTTCACAGGCTCGGCGATAAGATGTCGCGTGGTCAAGTTTTCCGCGCCGAAAGGTTGATCAGATTGGCGGATACGACGATGCCCGCGCCCGCCAGCATGGCGAGCGTCGGCTGTTCGGCGAACCACAGCCAGCCCGCAAAGGCCGACATGGGCAGCTGCGCATAGCTGAGGATCGCCAGCGTGCGCGCCGAGGCGAGGCGGTGAGAAGTGAGGAAAAAGAACTGGCCGAGCTGCGACACCGCGCCGATCAGGATCAGCCATGGCAAGTCCTCGCTCCGCACCGGTGTCCAGTAGAAGAACGCCGGGATACCCGCACAGATCGTCAGGCCGAGCGTGTAGTAAACCATCATCACCGTCAGCGGCTCGTCGGGCATGGCGCGCATGGAGATGACGCCAAGCGTGCCGAACACGACGGCACACAGCGCCAGCGTCACACCGAGCGTGCTGCCCTCCAGTGTCGGCCCTACGGCGACGATGACACCGCAGAAACCGATGGCCGCCGCGACCCAAGCGCGGCCGCCGATGGCTTCTTTCAGCAGCAAGGCAGCGAGCGCCATCAGCAGGAACGGCCGCAGGAAGCCGATGGTCGTGGCAAGCGCCATCGGCAGGTGGATGACCGCGCCGAAATTGCAGCCCAGCGCACCGACCGAGGTCACGATGCGGGCAAGATTGAGCCACGGACGCCTTGGCCTGAGCACAGCGCGCCACTCGCGCCAGAAGAGCGGCAGCGTCAGCAGGAAACCGATGAAAGCGCGGAAGAAAACGATCTGGATGGCGGCATAGGTCGCGCCCATCCATTTCACCAGCGAAAGCGCGATGGTGAGCGTCGTCAGGTCGGCCAGCAGCCAGAGCGCGCCCTGCCGCTCGCGCAGGCGGATTTCCGTGTCCGTGAAGGACGGCAAGGCGTTGGGAATGCTCATGTCAGCC
>JBOFUS010000617.1:0-1922 GCA_051652685.1 Beijerinckiaceae bacterium | reverse complement strand
TCGGCCAAGGCACCGGGTTCGTTAATGGCGGAGACGAGGATCTGTGCCGGAAAACGTCCAAGATTGGCCTCATCGATATCCCAGCGGACGTCCAGCCAGCGCTCCGGCTGATCATCGAAGGCAGACAGTGCCTGTGACTGAATCGGATAGATCGTGATACCCTCTCCGGGATTGAGAATGCCGACAATGCGGTCTCCGGGAACGGCTCCACCGTTTGGCGCAAACTGGACCGGAAGATCGCCATTCAGGCCGCGGATGGGAATTGCGGCCGCACTTTCCGCACCGGGCACCTTGAACTTGAGCGACTGGACCTTTTCGAGTCCGAACCACCCCGGCTTGCCGTCGGTCGCGGCTCCCCGGTTCGCCTCGTCCTTGAAGTCGGGGTAGAGCGCCTTCACCACGTCGCTTGCTGTCATTTCGCCGCGCCCGACGGCGGCCAGCACGTCGTCGATGGATACGCGCGCCAGACGCGGCAAAGCCGCTTTCAGTTTGGCCTCACTGAAACTTTTCTCCGCGCGGTCAAAGGCGCGGTCGAGGATCTGCTTGCCCAGACCCACATACTGCGCCTTGACGGCGACACGGGTGGCGCGCCGGATGGCGGCCCGCGCCTTGCCGGTGATGACTGCTGTCTCCCAGGCGGCCGGCGGCGTCTGGCCTTCGGCGCGGATGATCTCGACGGCATCGCCGTTCTGAAGCTCCGACAAGAGCGGCGCGTTGACGCCGTTGACGCGGCAGGCCACCGCTTCATTGCCCACGGCGGAGTGGACCGCATAGGCGAAATCAATCGGCGTTGCGCCGCGCGGCAGCGCGATCAGCAGGCCCTTGGGCGTGAAGCAGAACACCTGATCGTGGAACAGCTCGAGCTTCGTATGCTCGAGAAACTCTTCAGGGCTATCGCCTTCCGAGAGCGTGGCAATTGTCTTCCTGAGCCAGATGTAGGCGTTCGATTCCGCCGCGCCGCCTTCGGGCTGGAACTCCTGACCGTCCTTGTAGACGGCGTGTGCCGCGATGCCGAAGTCGGCGATCTGGTGCATCTCGAAAGTACGGATTTGCATTTCGACCCGCTGGCTGCCGGGGCCGATGACGGTCGTGTGCAGCGACCGGTAGTCGTTCTGCTTGGGCGTGGAGATATAGTCCTTGAACCGTCCCGGCACCATCGGCCAGACCACATGGGTCGCGCCGATCACGCGGTAACAATCGGGGATGGTATTCACCAGCACCCGGAAGCCGTAGATGTCCGAGAGCTGCTCGAAGGAAACGGACTTTCGCTCCATCTTCTTCCAGATAGAATAGGCGGTCTTTTGCCGGCCGCTGATATCGACCTTGAGGCCTTGCGCCGCCAACCGGGCCGAAAGTTCCTGCTCGATCCGCGTGATGAGGCCCTTGTTCTTCTCCGCCAGTTCCTTCAGCCGTGTCGTCACCATCTGGTGTCCGTCAGGCATGAGATGCCGGAACGAGAGGTCTTCCAGTTCCTCGCGCATTCCCTGCATGCCCATGCGGCCGGCAAGCGGCGCATAGATGTCGAGCGTTTCTTCGGAGATGCGCTCCCGTTTGGCCGGCGGAACATAGTGCAGCGTGCGCATGTTGTGCAGCCGGTCGGCAAGTTTGACGAGCAGCACGCGGACGTCCGCCGAAATGGCGATCAGCAGCTTGCGCAGGTTTTCCGCCTGCACCGCCTTCTTCGACACCAGATCGAGCTTCTTGATCTTCGTCAGGCCTTCGACAAGGCTGCCGATATCAGGGCCGAAGAGCTGATCGATCTCCTCGCGTGTTGCCTCGGTGTCTTCGATTGTATCGTGCAGGACTGCCGCGACAATGGTCGCGTCATCGAGCTTCAGATCGGTGAGAATGGCCGCCACTTCCAGCGGATGCGCGAAATAGGGATCTCCGGAAGCGCGTTTCTGGGTACCATGCGCCTTCAT
>JBOFUS010000616.1:0-1548 GCA_051652685.1 Beijerinckiaceae bacterium | reverse complement strand
GCCACGATGCGCTGCACCTCGTCAGGCAGCGTGCCGCCGTTGGTGTCGCACAGCGCCACCCAGCGCGCACCGCTGGCGTGGGCGGCCTTTGCAACCGAAAGCGCGTAGGAGGCATTGGCCTTGTAACCATCGAAGAAATGCTCGCAGTCGACGATCACTTCCCTGCCCCGCGCCACCGCCGCCTTCACACTGTCGCACAATCCCTCGAGGTTTTCCTCCAGCGTGCAGCCAAGTGCCGTGTGTACATGGAAGTCCCAGGCCTTGACGACAAAGGCGATGGCGTCTGCCTTGGCGTCCAGCAGCCCGGCCACGCCCGGATCATTGGACACCGACACACCGGCGCGCCGCGTCATGCCGAAGGCGGTGAAGCTGGCCCGCAGACCGCGATCCTCTGCAAAGAAAGCCGTGTCCAGCGGGTTCGCGCCAGGATAGCCGCCCTCGATATGATCGACGCCCAGCCGGTCCAGCATGCGCGCCACCGCAATCTTGTCGGCGAGGCTGAAATCGATGCCGGTCGTCTGCGCACCGTCGCGCAGCGTCGTGTCGAAGAGGTAGAGCCGTTCGCGCACACTCATTGCTTCGTCGCCGTGGCGGGAGCCTTCAACAGCTTGCGCATGGTCGTGGCCCCCAGCCATTCTTCGCCATAGTTGATGGTGTTGCGGGCTGTTTCCTCGAAGCCAAGCTTTGCGAAGAAGCCCTTGGCGTTGTCGAACGCATCCGTCACCAGCGCTTCGGCACCGCGCGCGGTTGCAAGCTTCTCCAGCGCCTCGCACAGCGTACGTCCGATGCCGATGCCGATCAGATCGGGATGTACATGAACATGCGCGAT
This sequence comes from Beijerinckiaceae bacterium, assembly GCA_051652685.1. Lineage (GTDB taxonomy): Bacteria > Pseudomonadota > Alphaproteobacteria > Rhizobiales > Beijerinckiaceae > JADCCX01. The sequence continues at coordinate 719 of JBOFUS010000616.1, read as the reverse complement.
GGACGCGTTCTCGACCAGCACGGCAAAGCCCACCGGCTCGTCCTCCGCGTCCAGCGCGACAAGCGTCAGCCCGGCGGCAAGGCGCTTCTCGAAGCTCTCCATCTCAGCGCTCGCCGCCCAGGCGTCGCGCTGGTTTTCGGTGTAGTCGTCGATTGCAAGCTCCTCGACGCTGGCCTGCAGCAGGATCGCAAGAAGCTCTGCATCGGAGGCGAGATAGGGGCGCAGCGTTACGGTCATGGGGTGTCGTCTTCCGGGAAAGGCTGCGGCAGCTTGCGGAGATCGACCGGGACGTCCGGGTCAACCTCGCCGATCAGCGCAGGTTTCAGGTCGTAGAGATCGCTGATCCGCTCAAGCGCGGCAACGGAGTCGATGTTGATGCCCCACCCGGCAATGACGCGGGCAAAGGCACGCGTGGTCATCAACGTGACGGGGTAGTCTACCTCAAGAAACAGGCCGGGCAGCCGCCGGTCTTCATAGAGGACAACGGCGGATGCGCTCCCATCGGGGCGCCAGCCATTAACGAACTCCCTGAGCGCAAGTTCGCCGGAGTTGCGCAGTGAGACTTTCAAGAGCCGATCCTCGTCCGGTGTGCGGACCCGGCTGCGCAACGAACGCACACCCTCCCCCACAAGCGTCGCCGCCCGCAGTGCCGCCGGCCCCATCTGGTCAAGCCAGCGCGCAATCTCCACCGCGAACGGCTTGGCAGGATCGCCGACAAG
>JBOFUS010000615.1:0-1045 GCA_051652685.1 Beijerinckiaceae bacterium | reverse complement strand
CAACCTCTCCGAAAATAAACGCCAATTGGCGCAGTCCTGCTTTGGCGGGATACTCCCTGATTGTGCTGACATTTGTGTTGATGGGAGGCTGGTCAGCCTATGCACGGATCGATGCTGCCGTTGTTGCCCCTGGCACGGTGACTGTTGAGACCAACCGCAAGACTTTGCAGCACCTTGAAGGCGGCGTTGTGCGCGGAATCTTTGTGCGGGAAGGGTCGACTGTGCGCGAAGGTGATGCCCTGTTCCGGCTTGACCCGACGCAGGCGCGTGCCAATGCCGGGATCATCAGGGCGCAGGTGGACAATGCGATCGGTATCAATGCGCGGCTTCTGGCTGAGCAGCAACAGCTTGCCATGGTTGAGTTTCCCGCCGAGTTGCTTGATCGACGTTCCGAGCCACTTGTAGCGCGCATTCTGGCAGATCAGGAGCGGCAGTTTCTGGAGCGGCAGGCATCGGTAAACGGCCAGATCCAGATCATGGAGGCGCGGGCGAACCAGTTGCGTCAGGAGATCGAGGGGCTGGAGACCGAGCGCGCCTCGACGGTTCGCCAGCTGGCGAAGATCGCTCAGGAACTGGTCGGCATGCACTACCTGATGAAGCAGGGCCTTGTGCAAGTCAGCCGCGTTTATTCACTGGAACGCGAGGAAAGCCGGTTGGAGGGCGTGATTGGCCGCAACACGTCCGACGTCGCCAAGGTTCAGAAAACGATCGGTGAGACGCAATTGCAGGTGGTTCAGCTTCGGCAAAAGCTTCAGGAAGAAGTGGCGACATCCCTTTCCGAGAGCAGTCAACGTCTCGCGGAGGCGCGCGAGCGACTTCGGGTTGCCGAGGACGTGTTCCAGCGGTTGGAGATCGTGGCGCCCATTACCGGCATCGTGCAGAATCTGAAGGTTTTCACCGAAGGGGCCGTTATTCGCCCGGGCGAAACGCTGCTCGACATTGTCCCGGACGATGCGCGCCTGATCATACACGCTCAGGTATCACCGATGGATTCGTCACATGTTCATGTGGGTTTGAAGGCAGAAGTCCGGCTTCCCGCTTTCCC